>JALNZJ010000036.1 GCA_023229485.1 bacterium
AAAACGGAGCTGCGACTGGCAGCGAGTTCGGCCTTGAGGATTTATCAGCAGATAAATACCGAAAGGCGATTCCCACTGCCCGCTCCATTATTTAATAACACCATAAAATGGTATTGTTAATTAATAGTTAAGATAGATTTTAAGATTTGAATCTCAAGTGATTGAGATTTAATTTTTAGAAAAAGTTTTATGGTGGCTATAGTGTAATGGTAACACAGGACCCTGTGAAGGTCTTATTACGGGTTCAAATCCCGTTAGTCACCCATTAATAACGAAATACCCTACTAAGGGTACTTATTTTATGCAAGAAATTTGATTTATACTATTAATCACATACCAAATTGATTTAATCTTCCAATCTTGTAGATACTTGAGATTGTATGATATTATAAAAATCAATAAAAGATAAATATGAAAAATTCACAAAAAAATATCATTACTTATTCTGTACTGTCTGCTTACTCTTTTTTGTTTTTGTTTTCTATATCTAATGCTTTTATTAACAGTAATCCATTTTTTGCATTTTCTGTTTTTATTCAGTTGGGATCATTTTTAGTGGCTAAAGATTTAGCAATTGGAAACCTCTTCATCCTTTTTTTTATGCTAGAGTTTGTCTTAATGTTTTCCTTGATTTATTTTTTAATTTCCAAGTTGATCAATAAAACAATAAGCGACTATGAAAAGTATCTCATTCCATTGGTGGTAACGCTTGGTTACTTATTCTTTTCTTTTTTTACCATCTCTATATCTGATGATTGCCTTGGAGATATCTGCTCTCTCATTCCATTCCCTTTTGTGAGCATAGTAAATGATGCCTATCTGGCTATAATTTTGAATAGTGCTGTTTTATTTATTGCCTTGTTTATATTATCTAAGATTGTTGAATCATTAACGAATAGTTTGACTACAATACAGGCAAATTTAAAATTGTGCTTACCCTACATTCCAACAACAATCTATATCATTGCATTTTCAATAATTGCGATTTCTTTTCCAGCAACTGGTATAAGCCCAAGTTTTTTAAGTTATATAAATGATGGTTTTGGATTGTTTACTTTTTTTGAATTTATTATTCTATCGATTACGATCTATGTCGCAACAAAAAAAATAGGAAGATTTTCTGGAAACAAAGAAAACATTATTCTTCCTGTTTTGATAACTTGTGGCTATCTTTTGTGGGCGATACCTATTGTAATATATTCATTGGTTTGCGATGAAAGTTTTTGTGATTTTTTTCTTTTTCTTCCCTTATCTCTTACCGGCTATATTGCATTCATTCCTATTATAGGTCCTTTTTTAGGACTAATAATCAATGGATTGATTTCGTTTTACATTACAAAAGATTTGATTTACTCAAAAAAGATCGATAAGAATAATTAATTGAAACAATAGTCTAATCAAGGGTAGGGTAAAAATTACATCAATATTTTCCTTATACTCTGGAATATAATCGTTGTATCGTTCTTTTGTTCGAACACAGTTCTAACATCCTCTACGAGGTACCCCATTAATATTTTTAAAATACAAATAAAAATCCCTGCATATTGCAAGGATTTTTGCTAATTAAAAATGTTTTGATCAAATGCTTTTCCCTTTGATCAATCTTATTAATACCATAATAATTGCTATCACTAAAAGGATATGAATAAATCCTCCAATGGTATAAGAAGTAACTAATCCGAAAAACCAAAGAATAAGTAGAAAGAATGCGATTTCGATTAACATATTTTTATTAAAATTAGTTTATTATATTTTTTGCCGAAATAATCATCAAAATATTTATTTATTCCGTAATAATATTCGCTGTTGAAGGAAGTTTGCTACGGACATAATCAAGGTCTTGCTGTGAATATTTATTACCAGACAGATTCAAAACCTTCAGATTTTTAAGATTGCCTAACTCATACGGCAGTCCAGTAATATGATTATTTGATAAATCAATAAATTCTAAATTTTTTAATTGCCCGATTTCTGCTGGAACTCCACTCATCAAATTATTACTAGCGTTAAGGGTTTTTAAATTAACTAGATTTCGTATTTCCGCTGGGATAGTTCCCGATAAAGAGTTGTGGGAAATATTAAGATTTTCTAAATTAGTCTGACTGAAGACATACGAAGGAATCGCCTTTAGTCCTTGACTACTTAAATTAAGATCTTTGCTTTTAAAAATTGTTAAAATATTAACATTAACAATGTCTAAGTTGTTCATAGTTTTTAAAAATCCTGTATTTTGCAACACGATTATTGCAATTAGAATGAATATAATGAAAATTAATTTGTTCATAGGCTTGAATAAGTTATTATTTTTATATTTTCTAATTACTTATTTAAGGATAGCATAGATGCCCTAAGAATACTTTTCATTACTCCCCTTTTGTTAATAATTAAAAATAATAATAAGAATGGTTGTGAGTAAAAGTTACATCGATATTAATTATTGACGTACATCACAACTCCTTTTAAAATACCCAATGAAAAATATTTATTTAATTCTACTTCTTTTAAGTTTATCCATTCATACCCCAGGTGCTCATCACTAATCTTTATTTCTCCGCTGATATAACTAGCCTAAAAGAATATAGTACTATGCGATTACCAGTTCTGGTGTTAACGTTTCTACTTATTGCAACTGGTTTTTCGTTGAATTCAAAATCAATATCTCCAAGATCTTCCTTAATCTCCCTTTTTAATATTTCAAAAAACTTACCTCGAATTCATCAGTACTTATTCTTCCCCACGGCAAATCATAAAATGCACTTATGCTGTTGCTTTTTACTTTTAGTCCGAGAATCTCTCCTGTGCTATTTTTCAAAATTAATTTTAATGATATTTGATAAAAATCTACTTTGTCGTTCATTTTAAATTTTATATTACTTTACAGAATATGCTATCGTTCTTTCATGACAATCCCCACTTTAGGATTTGTTATTACATTAATATTCTATCAAATTAAACTATACTCATCTGCCTTCCCATGTTTTTTCTAATCAAAGCTTCTGAATGCGTCACGAACCGACCATATATAAAAAACACCTTTCGGTGTTTTGGTTAAATTTAAAAAAAGGGAGATAGTCTCATTCATTCCTCTTTTTCCTCTTCTGCAAGAAGAGTACTGAGAAAAGATGATTCCGATCTAACTCTCCCATCTCCCCCGCCGTATGTGAGGGGGATGAAATGGCACCCATCATTCCAATAGCTTTTGTCCATAACGGCTACCTTATATCATTGTTCATATTTTTTGTCAAATCTAACTACCTGAATTCTAGTTTGAAGCTACTACCTTTAAATAGGACTCGATAGTCTCGTCTCCCATCTTCTTAAATCAAGTTCTAAAATTGAATACAACGAGTAAATAGTTCCAGGTCGGACCATTAAAAAATCTAACAAGAATTTATTTGAGGCAAGCCCGTTAGGTATCCGTTAAAATATTTTAGCCTTTTATTATTTTTTCTATTCTCTCGGCCTCAGAATTGAAAGCATCAGCTTCATTTTGATTACCTAGCTTTTGATGTGCCTCTGATATTCTCCTAAGAAACATTGGAGCTATTTTTGCTGCAACAACTGCATTATAACTTCCCGGCTCGCTTGATCCAGATACTTCCTGCCATATTTTAATATCTTTTTCTGACGGCTCCAATGCCCAAGAAAGACCATTTTTAGGACTTGGAATTGCAGCATAAACATGTCCATTTCCGATACCTTGATCATCTAAAAAATCTTTTATTAGCTCGCTTGCTTTTGCCTGATCTGATAAAGAGATATAAAGCACTATATTATCAGTTCTTTTTTCTAGCCCATTTGGACTCGCCGCTTTACCACTAAAATCAATACCTTCATCGTATAGTTTTTTACATAAATCTACAAAATGTCTTTGTATGTTTTCCCGCTCTTCGGGATCAATGGTAATATATGCTCTAACTTGTTGCTCTTGAGCATCTTTCCATTCATTTGCAGTCTTGCTGAAATAAAATAAATGATCTCTACTCACATGCCCTTCTTCGCCATTTAAGTGAAAACCAGTGACTCCACTGGGCCTATTAACGTCAAATCTAAATTCATTTCCCTTATCTCTTTCTTGCTTATTTAATTGCTCTATGTATATTTTAAAATCCTCAAAATCTTTTTTTCCAAGTTGAATAACTTCTTGTGGTGTTAGTTTCGATTCATAGCCCAGCCTATTAACCAACTTATCATAAATTTCTTTTGCTATTATTTTCCCTGCCAGACTTTGGTTATCATTTTCGCTGAACATATTACCTGAAACAAACGAGAACATATTTTTTGAGGGAAGGTTTTTGTCATCAATTGGAATCTTACTTGCAATATCTTCATACATTTTTCTCAAGTCAATCTCTGAATTACTAATATCCTCTTTTTGAATGGATGAGTCTAAATCTACAGGAACATCACTTGAGCTTGAATCAAAATTAATTGTTCTAGAATCATCATCTTCTGGGTTTTTATGATTTTCTAAATCGCCTTGAATACTCTCAACTCCGTCGCTTTTTAATATCCTAAACGATAACTTATAAAAAAGATTATCATAAATTGCCCTGTCTATATCTCTAGAAAATTCGAAAGAAAATGATTTATCGGGATTATTTTTTTTAAATTTTTCATAACTATCTTTAATTTTGTTAAGTACAAAAGACTCGAACAAAGATAAGTTTTCAATCGTATTTTTATCTTGAATATATCCCACTACATAATCTTCTACTTTTTTTTGACTATTCAAATATTCTATTTTTTGATTTTCTGATAACTTACTATATATTTTTTTAAAGTTATTGCTTCTTTCTTTTTCTTGTTTTAATTCATTTGTTTTTATTTTTTCTATAGCAATGCCCCTCCTCTCATTTTCTGTCTTATTTTTTTCATCATCAAGATAAGTTTTATTCGTCCAAAGCTCTGCTACGATTTCGCTAGGCATCCCCCTATATTGTGGAGGAATAATATTGTTATTATTGTTTTTAATTCCTTCTGTTTCTAATAATAAATCTTTCTTGTCTTCTATGACAAAACTAGTTGGAATATCGCTTAATTCTTTTGATTCCCCACTTTTTACATCAGAATTAATCTGATTCAATTTGTTTTCTTTTTGAACATCCTCATTCTCACTTTCGCTTTCTAGTTGTTCAAAGTCCATATCCTTATTATTAGTATTATTAAATCAATATTATCATTTAACTAATCAAAAATAAATATAGTGAAATCGGGGGTGAGGTAAAAATTTCATCAATGTATTCTCTTTAAACCCTGGAATCATAATTGAAGTATTTCCCCTTTTTTCAAGTCTAGTTCTAATATTTTTTTGCGATGGTGCCTGTTAATAAAAGCACTCCCTTTTTGGGGAGTGTTTTTATTAAACCTCGCTAATGACATCAAATCCTTTATAGCTCCCAGTAATCGCTAATCCAATTATTTTTCCTTTGGTTAAATTAGCTTTTCTTATCTTACTCGCAACAATATTCAACGTAGCACCAGAACCAACTGCATCGTCGATAATTAAAACATTGCCATATATTCTTTTATCATCCAAAAAGAATGTTTTTTCGGCATTTTCTATTCTATCTCTAATTTTGTTAAGAGTTTTTTGTGGAACAGCAATATCTGATTTTATTTTAACAATTTTTATTCTTTTAACTGGTAATTTTAAATTACTTTCTAATTCTTTCATTAGTTGCACTTCTCTTTTAACAGTAGGAGGAATAAAACAAACGGCATCAATATTATATTCTTTTATAAGATTAATAACTTTTTCTCTTATGGAAATTGAAAGATTTTTGATCATCTTCTTATCTTGGCTTTGTTTACCATAGAGCAAAAGTTGCCCCAGCTTGGTTTTGCCAAACCTTTCGATTGCATAAAAATCTAAATAGAAAATCTTATCAAGAAATACTTTTTCAAAAGATGCCTTTATTTTCTTCATTCCATTAATTAGTCCCGAATTTAATCTATAACTATCGTATTTTTTTAATATTTCTACATATTCATTTGCTGTCTTAACTGGATCTAAATTATTTCGATTGCACCAATAAATAAATCCGCTTGTTCCTTCTTTAATCTCCCCTATTGATGTAATGAATAAACATTTTTCATTTATTATTTTTTCAATTTTCTCTTTAAGGATAATACTCTTAAGGGTACTTTCACTATTTTTTAAAATATAAAATACGACTGGCGGATTTCCAACTTTAGAAATAAGACCATCCTCCATTAGCTTTTTTAAATGAATAAAAATAGCCTGTTTTGATATTCCAATATGACTAATCAAATCCTTAGCCGAAACGGAGCCCCTGTTCTTTATATATTCAATTATGTTTTCCTTTGTCGTTTTCATTAGTTAAAGTGTATTACATTGACTATTGACTGTCAATAGTAAATAGTAAACATATTATAACTGAAGTATCTTCCCTCTTCTCAAATCCAGTTTTAATATCCTTTCCGATACCACCTATTAATAACAAAAGCCCTTATAGGCATTTTTATTATTAACTTATTACGCTTGGACTATTCTCTTTTTTTAAACAAATCTTTTAGCTTCACGCTCACTTTTATGTTTTTATTTTTAAAAGAATAAGTGAAGAAAAGTAATAAATTTATAAAATAATTTTTTTTCTAACCTCGTCTATTTTTTTATTGAAATACTCCGATTTTCTGTCTCGTGGAAACTTTGCTTCTATTTTGTTGATGGAATTTATTTTTGCATTTGGCCCCTTATTCATTATAATTACCCTATTGGACATCTCAACAGCATCATTGATTACATGTGTTACCATAATAACCGTTATCTTGTATTTTATCCATAAATCAATAATTTCTTTTCTTAATTTTTCGGCTGTAAAATAATCTAAGTTAGAAAATGGTTCATCCATAAGCAATAAGTCTGGCTTGATAGCTAATGCCCTTCCGATTCCAACTCTTTGTTTCATTCCACCCGATAACTCTTTCGGAAAATCATTTTCATGTCCGACTAGATCCATTTCAATTATTTTATTTTTGACGATTTTTTTTCGTTCATTATTTTTTACTCCGTCCATCTTTAAACCAAACTCTATATTTTCATAAACATTAAGCCAAGGAAAAATAGCATAATTTTGAAAAATAAAGGCAGGTTTTTTTGAATTATTAAAAATCTCACCTTTTTTTGTTTTTATCAATCCCGCAATAATTCTAAGTAATGTTGATTTTCCACAACCCGAAGGGCCAGTAATACTTAGGAATTCTCCTTGGTTAACATCAAAACTTATATCATTCAAAATATGATATTTTTTCCCTTCTTCTGTGTCAATTGAATATGATAAGTTTTTAACTTGCAACATTGTTTTTTTATTCTCCATAGTTTTGTACTTTTTTAAACATTGGA
>JALNZJ010000037.1 GCA_023229485.1 bacterium
CAGTCGCGATTACACCATAACCCATCCCAAATTCTTCACCAATACTAGTCCTAACAGCAGGGGCAATTTGAAAAACAACTATTTTTGTTACGTCTTTTATTGCATCCTCAACAAGCTTAATAGCATCAACCTCCTGAAAAGCTCCAGTCGGACAATGGACAACGCACTGACCACAATACACACAATCTCGTTCTTTATTTCGAGAAGGACAAATTTGAAAAAAAGAACCCTCCTCCCGAACCTCTAAAAAGTTAACATTTTGCTTGGAACACACCTCTACGCAATTCTTACAGTCAATACATTTTGAAGAATCGAAATGAATTGAAGGTCCAAAATCTATTTCTGGAAAATTACATTTTCGATCAGAAAATCTTGAAATATCAACATTGTACTTATTCGCAAGTTCAAGTAGCCTACAACTATCACTTTTAATACAATCGCTACATTTCTCGTCATGCTGAGAAAAAAGTAATTCTAAGTTTGTCTTTCGCAATTTTAAAATCTCTTCATTTTCGGAAGTTATTATCATCCCATCCTCAGCCTTAGTTGAGCAGGCAGTCTGATACCCCCTTTTGCCAACTATTTCTACGATACATAAACGACAACTTGCTTTTGGCTTAAGATCCGAATGATAACATAAATTTGGAATCATTATATTATTATCAATCGCAATTTCAAGTATTGTTTGTCCGTCAAATCCGACAACTTCTTTTCCATCTATTACTATTTTAATGCTTTTCTTTTCCATATTTTTCAAAATTAAGTTTTAAAATCAAGCTCTTAAATGGTCCACTAGCCCCTCTTCCAAGAGCACAGAAGCTAGTCTTTTCCAAGACATCAAACAAATCAAATAATTTTTCTTTATCAATATTTCTGGATTTTATCATCTCAAAAATTCTATATAACCCTTCACGACAAGGAACACATTTATCACAATTGCCACAATTCAAGAAATCAGCCCAATATTCCATTAAGGCAAAAATATCTGTTGCTTTTGTGTTAAAAATTTTTAATGCCCCACATCCAGATAAAGGAACGTCTAATTCAGAAGCCAACATAATTAACCCCTCAGCACCACCTCCAACCTGAACAAAAAAATCAAAATCAGGATAATTATTGGTATCCTTTAAGATTTCGGTAATAGTTAAATCAATACTTTTTTCAAAAGTGCCAGAGTTATCAACATCGCCTTCAATAGAAACAAATCTCTTGCCGTTGTATTCCCCTTTATCTACTTTTGAAACATAATAAAAAGTCTCTACGTTATTCAATAAGGTTGGCTTTCCCCACAAGCCTGCGTCAGAAATAAATGGCGGCTTTTGTCTTGGGCTAACGTATCCATGTTCTATAAACGTACAAATAGCCGTTTCCTCACCAGCAATATAGCCCCTACCCTTTTCTATTATTTCTATGGGAGCATTGCCAATACTAGCAAGTAGAATATCCTTATAGTCGTTATAGTAATTATGGTTAAGATATAAATAAGCTTTTTTGGCAGAAATTTCGTTTATCGCTATCTTAATCCCATCAACAAGATCGTTAGGATAATTCCTAATAATATACTCATCCTTATGGACATCAGGCTCTCCTTCCGCCCCATTACAGACTATATATTTTTCAGGATCGCTATTTTTTACAACCGCTTCCCATTTTTGCCAAACAGGAAAATTTGCCCCACCTCGTCCCAAAAGATTAGCTTCTTTAAGTTTTGATATTATTTCTGACATTATTTTTCTTTTAATTTAAATTCAAAATTGAGAAAGTTAAAATAGTAGCGAAGAAAACCCACAGAATATAAGGAATCAGAAGATATGCAGCTGTTTTAGATATTTTTTTAAAATAATAAAAATTAAAGAAAAGAATAATGAGTAGTATTAATATCTCGTAAAAAGCTAAAGAAAGATTATGCCAACGAAAAAATATGATTGACCAAAAAAAATTCAAAAAAAGTTGAACAAAAAATAAAGTTGAAGCAGTATTTATTTTAAATTCGTTTCTCTTTTCCCAAATAAGATAAAAAGAAACACCCATCATGGCATAGAGAATAGCCCATACGGGCCCAAATAACCAACCAGGAGGAGCAAAAATAGGCCTGGTTAGGCTCAGATATGTCGCCGCGACACCTTCGCCAGTAAACCAAGAAGATAAAAATCCAACAGTAAGACAAATAATAGCAAACAGTAAGGGTTTTATATATTTTTGTATTTTCATGCACTAATTATATCATTTTATTATATATTTTGTATAGATATCGACGAAACTACTTTTTTACTATTATCGCAAAAATCTTATTCGCAATATCTCGAGAATTAACAATATCTTTATCTCCACTATAAATAATATCCTCCATTATTATATTAATACCTCCCATAATAACATACGCCATCATTCCCAAGTCGATTCCGTTAGCTTTTTTCTTTAAACAATCCCTTATTACAGGTTTTATTTTTTCAATGATTACTTCTCTTTTCTTGACTAAATTATCAAATTTTTTCTTCTGTTTTTTCTTCGAAGGAAAATTCTGAATTACGGCTCTTATAAATTTTTCCTTTTTAATAGAAAAATCAATATAGGTAGATATAACTCCTTTCATTTTTTTATCTGCATCAATATCTCTAATCACTAATTTACTAATCTCAGAATCAAGCTCGTCATACATTTTCTCAACCGAAGCAAAATATAAATCCTCTTTATTTTTAAAATAGTAGTACAAAGAAGCTTTTCTAATTCCAACCTTTTCGGCTATCATACTTAAAGAAACTCCTTTATACCCATGGCGTGCAAAAAACATGCCAGATACTTCCAATATCTTATCTTTTGTTATGTTTTGAATTTCCTTATTTTTTTTCATAAATTTGAATAATTATCTAACTTCTATCCGGTAGAGGAACAAGAAAATAATAACTCAATGAAATAATGATGTCAATTAAATTGCCAAGGCATATTTAGTTATAGTATAATTAAATAAAAAATATGAAAAAGCTATACATACTCCCCTTTGATCATAGATCATCATTTTCAAAAGACATTTTAAGCACAGAAAATCCAAGCAATGATAAAAAAAAGAAATTAAGCAACTTAAAATGATAATTTTCAAGGGATTAATAGATGTCATTGAAAATAGAAAGGACAAAAAGGATTTTTCTATTCTCGTCGATGAAGAATATGGGGAAAAAATAATTAAAGACGCAAAAAAAAATAAGATTAAAATTTGCTTGCCTGTCGAAAAAAGCGGAGGAAATCAATTAAAATTTAATTATGGAAGAAATTTCAAAGACCATATTCTTAAAATTAATCCTGATTTTGTAAAAGTGTTAGTTAGATACAACAAAGAAAATACAGACATCAATAAAAAACAATTAGAAACCCTCGCCGAATTATCTTCCTTTTGCAAAGAAAACAATTTTAAGACAATTCTTGAATTACTGGTTCCACCAACCAAACATGACCTCAAAATCTGCCAAGACAAAGCTACCTATGATAAAAAATTGAGGGCACAAAAAACTGCTGAATCAATCAAAGAAATAAAAGCTGCCATAAGCCCAACTATATGGAAACTTGAAGGACTCGATGGAAAGCAATGGGAAATAGTAATAAATGAAACAAAGAAAGCAAATATTATAATTCTCGGCAGAGGCGAAGATGATAAAAAAGTCAAACAATGGCTTCGGGATGCAGCAAAATTTGAACAAATAATTGGGTTTGCGATCGGTAGAACAATTTTCATGGATCCAATCAAAAAATATTACTCAAAAAAAATAAATGCTGAAGAAGCTTCTTTATTAATTGCAAAAAAATTTCTTTCATTTATTTTAATTTGGGAAAAAGAAAAAAATTATGAAAACCTATAAAGAAACATTTACATCTATTAAATTTCCACAAGATGAACAAAAACACGACCACATAATAGAATGGTGGTACTTTAATGGAAATCTAAAAGCAATAAATGGTGAAGAATTCTTTTTTATGGATTGTTTATTTTCTGCAAAAACAAAAAAAGTAAATATTCCATTCATCAAAAATCTACCTTTAAAAAATATTTTCTTTTCTCATTATCTTTTAGCCAATAAAGAGGAATCTAAACAAAAAATAAACCCCTTATGTTTAGTTGATAAAAACAATTTTCAAAAACCCCTCCTCTGGATAAATTATGATAACGGATGTCTTATTGAAGAAACAGCACCTTTTTCATACCACATCGTCAATGATTTCATTGACCTAAAATTAGAATCGACAAAGAATCCCCTTCTCCTAAATAAAAATGGATTTATCGATTTAGAAATGAAAACAACATATTATTATTCATTAACAAGACTGAAAACTACGGGTCTAGTAAAAACAAAATCTGGATGGACAGAAGTTAAAGGTCTTTCTTGGATGGATCATCAATGGGCTCAAACCCCCTTAACAAGCGATGATGAATGGACATGGCTCTCTCTACAACTAGACAACAATACCGATATTCTTTGTTTTGTTTATGGAAATAGAATTAAAACTTGCCACGCAAGCATTATTGATGAAAAAGGATTAATAACATCAACTAATAACGTTTCGATTAAATCAATCGACACTAAATATACTAGTAAGCTAACCAAACAAACATATCAACTGCATTATTCAATCGAAATACCAGAATACAAAATATCGCTCGAAACATCACCAATCAAAATAAATCAAGAAATGATTTTTGGAGCTATAAATTACTGGGAAGGTGGAATTAATATCAAGGGGACAATTAAAAATAAGCCTATTTCTGGAAAAGGCTTTATGGAACTTCTACCGCCAACAAAAAACAAGCAAATTTTAAAAGCAATCCTGCAAGAGCTTAAAAAAAATTCACTTACAGAAAATATAAGAGAAATGGCAAATATTTCTTCAAAAGCAATATACTCTCTAAGTGAAGATTTAAAAAAGAAAAAATAACTACACTTCATAAACTTTTCCATATTCTGGAACGATAGCATTAAGACCTAAGTCGCTTTTAAGCACTTTTGCAACATCAACAGACAAATCTTCTTCACCATGAATCACAAAAACATTCTTCGGACTAGGGTTTTTTATTTTCCGAATCCAAGCTAACAATCTTGGAAAATCTGCATGCGAAGAAAAAGCCTCTATTTTAGAAACATTAGCCCTAACTTTAACTTTTTTTTCACCAATTATTACTTCTTTCGCTCCCTCGGCAAGTTTCCTTCCAAGAGAACCTTCAACCTGAAAAGATATTATCAAAACCCTATTATTGGCAATTGGTAAATTTTTTTTTAAATGATCAAGAACTCTTCCTCCGTTACACATACCACTACCAGCCAACACAATCTTAGGATTAGATAATCGTGAAAACCCCAAAGAGTCACCCTTCTTTCTTGTCATTTTGAATCCATCAAAATAAAATAAATCATCTTTTTTGCCAACAAGTTTTTTAACCTCTTCATCGAAATAATTGCTATATCTTCGATAAATATCAGTAACTCTAACTGCAAGCGGACTATCCAAAAAAACTGGAATCTCTTTAACATTCTCATTTTTAAAAATATTCTTTAATTCAAATATTATCTCTTGTGTTCTCTCTAACGCAAAAACCGGGATTACTAAAGTCCCCTTATCTTTTATTACTTCAACTATACTTTCTTTTAATTTGCTTCTTCCAAGCTCCCTAGACATATGAGTTTTTGTCCCATACGTAGATTCAATGAAAACTACATCAGCTCCATTAACAAATTCTGTATCTTTTACGATTGGTGCAGGAGAATTACCCAAGTCCCCAGAAAAAACCAATTTTTTTTCATTTTTACCATCTTTTATCCAAACTTCAAAAATAGCTGAACCAAGAATATGTCCAGCATCGCTAAGCTTGATTCTTACTTCCTTATTAATAGAATAATCCTGTCCATAAGGAACAGGGGAAAAACAAGTCATTGTTTTTTCAACATCCAATGGAAAATATATTGGATTAATATTGTCATCGGAGAGAAAGACTTTAGCCGAATCAATCATCATTTGCTCTGAGAGATCAATAGTTACGGGAGTGCAGTAAATATTTCCTCGAAACCCCTCTTTATAAAGCTTTGGAAGTCTTCCGCAGTGATCAGTATGTGCGTGTGTTAGCAATACAAAGTCAATTTCCGAAGGATCAAATCCAAACGAATAAGAGTTTTTCATTTTTGACTTATCGTCCTGAAAAAGACCACAATCAACGATAAATTTTATCTTTTCAGTTTCAACTAATATGCAAGAACCTGTAACTTCCCGGCAAGCTCCGCAAAAAAAAATTTTCATAATATAAATTTAAATGACTATTGATCAAGTAGATTACTTAAAAATAATTTCACAGTTATTAAAGATAATCTAACTTCTTTTACGCCAGCAATATTAGATGCCACTACTCCAGGAGAAAAATAAAAAAAGATACTGTCATCTTTCAAGACAAATTTCGAAAAATTTTCTTCTTTTGGAGTCACGCCATCAGAAACCCAAGCACTATCAGCACCATCATTTTTCATCAATTCACTATATACTAATCCCGATATTTTATTTAAATAACCAGAATTTTCTTTAAAAACATCCTTTAATTTTATTTCCCTTGAAGTATCAAGATTATAAGTCCTACAATCAACATCCTCAATAGGATGAATTCCTCCACCATAAATAATACTAAATTTAATACTAAATATATTTCTAGTATACTTATTACTTTCATAAGAAATGTTCAAAAACTGATCAGTACTATCAATATCTAAACCAGCCGAAAAAGAATCCTTAAAATCCTTAATTTTTCCATCAATAAATAATTTCACCTCCTTATCAACGGATTCATTATTAAAAATTGGGTACTCCGCATCAATACTTGCACCATTTACTTTCTCGTTTATTTTACCCACCTCTATTTTGTATTCCTTTAAAATCGGCGATTCAACTTTTTTCTCTAAAACAATAGCCTCTTTTTTACTACCTCCAAAATCAAACCAACCCTGATTATAAAAACAAAAAATAACAACTATAAATAGAATAAATAAAATAAAGAATAATCCTTTGTTTCCTTCATTTTTTCTTTTCATAAATTTTAAATTATTTTTACTTACCTATACTTCCTTCAGGGTCATATTTTACTGTCACAGAATCAACTCCCCCCACCGAAGATAATCTTAAACTATCAGTAAAATTAAAATCCCCTGCAAAGCTTCCTATTACTATTGGATAATCAAAACCATCAACGACTACCCCTGAAAAACTTTGAGATTCTTCCTCAATTGAAACTTCTCCCCCGAGAGACTTAGCCCACAAAAAGATACCCTTTGAATCATACTTTGAAATAAAGGCATCGGTAGCATCTCCACTACTAA
>JALNZJ010000038.1 GCA_023229485.1 bacterium
TATTAAATTTAAGTGATAAATCAATTTTTTGGGGAATTACGTGTAAAATAACTGATATTCCATCAGAAAATATTAAATTTTCTAAACCAGATAGGGGTAAAAAAACAAAATTTGGTATAAATTTAGAAATATAAAATAATTCATTGCCTGTTTCAGTTGGCGGATGAAGTTAATCCTTTCCCGCCAACTAAAATAGGTTGAAAGGATAATATGAGACCAACAGAAACTATTTTGGGTTTGAAAGCCCGCAAAGCCATTGCCAAAGGAGTCAATTTAATTTACGAAGCCGTTAGACTCACACTCGGACCACAAGGGCAAAATTTTCTGCTTTATCGGACTTTAAACCGAGGTAATAGGTTAACAAATGACGGCTATACCGTAGCAGAATGTATAGAGCCAAAAGATAAGTTTGTGAGAATGGCAGCGGAAACTTTCAAGGAAGCGTGTAAAAGAACCAATGAAAAGGTGGGTGATAATACCACAACCACGGCAGTAATCGGCGGTAAGTTATTTAATAATTGCTATAACATTTTAAGCGATTCAAGCTGTGAGTTTTTAGCCAAGAGTTCAAGCAAATTAGGTGTTGTATCATTGAAAAAGAATATACTGTCCAGTGCTGAAAAAGTTAAAGATGAAATATTAAAAAAAGCGAAGAAGATTAAAACTTTAAAGGATTTAGAGCGAATAGCGACCATATCCATTGAAGATGAAGAAGTAGGCAAGATTGTTGCTAAAATGGCTTGGGATGTTGGAGTTGATGGCTATATTGATGTGGTTGAGGGATTTAAGGGTAAAATTGAAACGGAAGTAATTAAGGGGATGAGATTTCCAGCTAAAATAGCCGGTAAGGCATTTATTAACCGGGCGGAAAGATATGAAATGGTGGCCGAAGATTGTCCGGTTTTGATAACCAATTACAAGGTTGATAACGCGCAGGATTTAAGTTCGTTAAAAGAAATAAATGATAAGGAAACATCAAAGCTGATTATTATTGCCCCGGCGTTCAGTGATAATGTATTGCTGAATATAATCATGGCTTGTAAAAATGGATTTTTCATATACCCGGTTGTCGCGCCATCACTAAGAACGGATCAATTTGAAGACCTATCGGTATATTGCGGTGCGACTTTCATTAACAAAGATACTGGAAAAAGATTAAAGAATATTCAGATTAAAGATTTGGGATTTTTAGAAAAGCTGATTGTTAAAGACAGCGAGGTAAAAGACGAAGCGGTGGCAACTGGTGGCGCGGGATGTTCATTGAATAAAAATATTACTGATGATGAAGTTGGTTTTAACGGCAATGAAACCAAAGAAGAAAAGCTAACTCCAATTCAGGAAAGAATTAAAACCTTGAAGGGACAGCTTGAAGAAACCAGACAAGAGCAGTTTAAAAACCTATTGAAAAGACGGATTGCGTCAATATCATCAGCAGTCGGTATTATCAAAGTCGGTGATACGACACAAGCCAGCAGTCTATATCGCAAACTGAAAATTGAGGATGGCGTCTTTGCTTGTAAGGCCGCGCTAAGAGGTGGTTATGTCAAAGGTGGCGGATTATGCTTAAAAGAAATTGCGGATAAAATGCCTGATAGTGATATTCTAAAAACGGCATTGTTAGCACCTTACGAACAGATACAAAACAGCTCAGATGAAGCCATTGAAATAACTGATGATATTATTGACTCAGCCGAGGGTATTTATTACTCGGTTGAACACGCAGTCGGAGTTGTGGCCAATTTGATAACAGCCGGTGGTATAACAGCAGAGATTGAAGAAGAAACAATGGGTGATGGATTTAAGTTAATCGCTCAGCAAATGGTTGAACAGAATATCACGCAAAAACGCAAAGAGGGTCAGATGACAGAAGCCCAAGAAGCGGAATATCAAGACAGATACGGCGGACTCAATGAGGAAGAATTTATTAGACAGCAAGAAGATTAAATATATGACAATTATAAAATGTAAATGCGGTCATGAGATTGAAAAAGAATATGCAAATTTATTTGATATTAATACTTGGCAATGGATTTGTATAAAATGTGGACAAAGATATATAGAAAAAATTAAAAAACCAATTGAATTAACTGAGTAATATGCCAACATCAGGAACTCCTCCACGAGGCGGAGCTGGTTTTTCCAGCAAGGCCAACAAAGAAAATCCAAAGATGAGAAAAATGGCAGTGCCACATGCCAATCATTCTTCGGCTCATAAAAAAATGAAAGCGCGCCGAGCGGCTAGATAATATTATGTCAAAAGCAATTAAAAAACTTTACACTTCAAAAGGTGTGAAAGCCCCGAAAGGGAAAGGTATTCACACAATGATGGAACTTGATGAACATTATTGCGATGTAATTATAAAACGCTGGGAAGATTATACTGGGAATAAGGCTATAAAATTGTAGCAATAACAATAAGTTTACTATGCCATTTGTAAAAGGTGATCCAAGAATAAATCGTGAAGGAAGACCTCCTGCCAGTAAAAACTTTACCACAAAAGTAAGGGAAGCTTTAGAAAAAATTGCTGAGGGAAAAGATTATACTTACGAAGAGGCGTTTATTAAAAGTATATTGAAAAAAGCCATAGTTGATGGCGATGCGACTACGCAAAAACTTATTTGGAATTATCTCGATGGAATGCCAATGCAAAAAACTGATATTACAACAGACGGCAAACCATTATTCTTACCAAGTGAGATATTAAATAAGCACGAATTGAAAAATGATTCTTCATAAAACACAGAAACTGGTAGCGAATGACAAGCATAGATTTAGAGTGGTATGTTGCGGCAGGCGCTGGGGAAAAACTACTTTAGCCGCGTTTGAGATGATTGGATTTGGCGCCGCTTATGATAATGTCAGAATACCTTATTACGCGCCAACCAGAGATGATGCCAGAGATATTATGTGGAAAATGCTTTGTGATTTGGCTGAACCGATTATCGTAGATAAAAATGAAAGCAGGCTTGAGCTGACGATAAAAAATAAATTTGGCAAGACTTCGTTATTGGTTTTATACGGCTGGGAAGCGGTGCAAGAAAGACGCAAAGGCGTAGGCGTAAAAAATAAATTTATCGTTTTAGATGAAGTTTCAAAATATAGGAATTTTTGGGAAGGCTGGCACGAAGTATTAAGACCGACTCTGACTGATTTGAAAGGCGAGGCATTGTTCATCTCAACTCCAAATGGCTTTAATCATTTTTACGATTTATCAAACATTGAACAAAAAGATAAAGATTATAAATTCTTTCAGTTTACCAGTTATGATAATCCTTTTTTACCGGTTGATGAATTAAACAAGGCAAAACAAGAGATGACCGAGGACAGATTTGCTCAGGAGTATATGGCTGATTTCAGAAAAACCGAAGGACTTGTTTATAAAGAATTTAATCGTGAAAGGCACGTTGTCGATGAAGAGGGATTTGATGGTGAAAATTTAACAATCGTAAAAACATTATGTGGTGTTGATTTCGGATTTAATAATCCGGCGGCAATAATAACAATAAAAAAAGATAGTGATAATGTTTATTGGATAACTGATGAATGGTATAAAACTCAACAGACTGATGCTCAAATAGCTGATTATACTTCTGCTTTAAAACTTAATGAATGTTATCCCGATCCCGAAAGTGCCGGTGGTATTGAAGAATTAAAAAGACGAGGCGTAAATGTCAGAGATGTGATTAAAGGAAAAGACAGTATCAGAAACGGCATAACCATAGTAAGTGAATTATTAAAATCAAATAGATTGTACATAAATTCAAGGTGTGTAAATTTAATTTGGGAATTTGAAACTTATCATTATCCGCCTAAGAAATCAGAACATAACGAAGAAGAAAACCCGGTCAAAGAAGATGATCACGCGCTTGATGCGATAAGATATGCCTTAATGATGGATAACAATGAAAAAAAAGAGAGTGTCCAAACATACACTTATAAAGGCAAAGCAGGATTTGCGAATAAATATAAATAAAATATGTTAACAGGCGAAGCATTTAATAAGAGTGATGTATCGGCATACCAGCCTGACAAAGATGTCAGTGATTTTACCGCTCAGGTTAAAGTTTATTATAGTGACGGACTTGATATTTTAAATAAACCGTGGACGGAATTAAACGACAGAAGCGTTATTGAAGATATGAACCGAGGCCAGCTGATGTTTAACGCTTATGTTGACACGAATGTTGACGATCCCAATGAAGCGTGGAAGTGGCGAGGCACAAGGTCAAAAGCAAGAAATAAAGGTATTGCGATGCACGCGCAACTGGCTGGAAATTATCTCTTGCCGTTGTTTATGGCACAAAATGAAAATGACGACATTGACAGGGATGCTTCGGAAATTATGCGTTGTATTATTGAGTGGATGGCGCAATCAAATGTATCCGATTATCAGTCGTCTTTTTTACAAATGGTTTTTGCAATGGAAACCAATCCCGTGACATTTTTAGGCGCGGAATATAACGAGGTTTATCAGAAAATAAAACAAGCGCAAGATAATGGCAAGATAACGGTTGAAGAAATACTTGACGAAGTAAACTCAGGATTTAGATGTCCGATATGGTCAGCCAATCAGGTTTTAATCACCAATGCTTTTGAAAGAAATATTCAAAGACAGAAATGTATTATACAGCGAGAGTATGTTGAGTATGCTGATTTGGAACAGCAATACAAAGACCATAAGAATTGGAATTGTGTAAAAGTTGGTTATAACTCTATTTACAATGAAGATGACGGATTATTTTATGATATAAAAGACGACGATCACACGACATTATGCGCCAGAGAAACTTATAAAAACAGACTGGATGATACTGAGGTGGTTTTTGTTGGTGGTATTTATATGAGTGATGATGACATTGAAGCCAATCCGATAAAGCATCGTGATAACAGAAACGCTCCCAAATATAATGTCGTGCCGTTTGGATTTCACCGAATTGGCGAGCATTTCTTTTACTACAAGTCAATGATGAACGAACTGGGTTGGGATGAAATGCGATACAACGCAATGGATGAATTGGTCTTCAATCGCGCTTTGCTTGATGTTGATATGCCGATTGCAGTTTATGGCACTGATAAAAAAATTGATTCCTCAGTCACCTTTCCCAATAGCGTCACAGTTTTTGAAGATAAAGATGCAAGAATACAGCCATTATTACCTCAGAGTAATCTGGTAGGAGGTTTTAGAGAATTAGAAAATATCAATTCATCAATGGATGAGGCGTCAATTAGTGCCACAATGTCTGGCCAATTACCGGAAGCCTCGCAAAAAGCTTACAGCGTTTCACAGGCTCAGGCGTCAGCCAAAAAATTAATCGGGGCGGTGGGTAAATCCTTGGCCGAGTCGGTTGTGATGTATGGCGATTTAATGAAAGATATTGCTTTAAATAAAATAACCGTTCCCGAACTTCAGGAATTAACAGGTGGTAAGACCAAATTAAAATATAAAAAGTTTTTCATCTCAAAAAAGACCGGTAGTTCTGAAATGGATAAGGTAATTGATTTTGATGAAAAGTTAATCGGAAAGGATTTCACCCCGGAGGAAAAAACCAAAATGGAATTGATGATGCTAGAAGAATCTGGCTGGCCGAATACGAAAAAGAGTATCAGTAAAGTAAACCCAGAATTATTCTCTAAGATGAAATATTTATGCAAGGTTGATATTGAAGAAATGTTTACGAAAAATCAAGAATACTGGCAACCAATGCTACTCGCCTTGCGTCGTGAATTTTTGAACGACCCCAATATTGATATGGAAAAACTTGACCGCAAGGTGTTTACGCTCACTTGCAGTCAGAGGGTGAAGATATTATAAAAAAACAAGAACAACTCCCACCACAAGGTATGCCCGAACAGCAACCAGCAGGGCAGAGTCCGCTTGTATCACAAACATTAAATAAGGCAACAGCTAATGTTGCTAATAACATACAATAACTTATGACAAAAGTAATTAACGGTTTCGTTTTAGAAAACGAAGACAAAATTGAAAGAGCTATTTATGGCTCAACGGCTGATAAAGGCCAATTAAAAGGTGGTCTGGTTGAAAAATATCCGATTGTTGATGAAATTCCAGAAGAAGAACTTTTAGTGGCTTATGATAAAATCGGCGGACTGATTACCAAAGACGGTCTGAAAGTAAAGACCGGCTCGTTTTATGATTTGAAAACCAAGTCAGCCAGAAAAGAACCGGAAGTTTTATTTATTGACAGAATTGACGGTCAGGAAGTTGAATTGGATGAAAGCGAGGCCAAGGCAATGAAAAAAGTAAAAGTAAAATCAGATGAACTGAAAGCCAAAGCAAAAAAAGCTAAAAGATAATGAACTGGCTGATAAAAAAACTCGGTGGCTTTACCAAGGATGAGATATTGAATGAAACTATCGGTGATTTATTCAATACCATAAGCGATAAGGATATTCTGCGAGTGGAAAATAACACTTGGTTATATCGTGATAAACCCTTGACTGACTCTGAGATGAAATTAATATCAGCCGAAGCTAAATATCTTTTAAGCTCAACTTTGTGGAAAATATTACAAGACGATATAAAATGGCAGGCCAATGAAAAGATGTATTTCAAGTCTAAAACGATTGAAGATTTAACCGCCGGGAAGTTATGGCTTTATACTCTTAATTGCATAAAAAAAAGACTAGAAGAATTAAAATAAACGGCTCATCAGCCGATGACCTATGCCAAGTCTTTAAACTGACAATGCTAAAAAGCTAATTATTATAGCCAACGCTGGCTTAAAAAGCGATGTCAAAAAATATGACTGAAGAAAATAAGGCCGAACTTGAGGCCGAAAATGCTGAAGCCAATGCTGAAGCACAAGATGCCGAAATCGTTGAAGGCGATGATACTAACAACGAAGGCTTGAACTCTAAAATTGATTATGAAGCTTTACTCGCCAAAGAAACTGAGGCGAGAGAAAAAGCGGAAAAAGCCGCCGCTGATGTTGCTTTTAAGTTAAGAGAGGCAAATCGTAATAAACCTATTGAGGGTGTTGAAGATGATGATAACAAGCCCCTGACGGTTAAACAATTACAGGAAGTTTTAGCCAAAGAACGCCAAGAAACTCAAAAGCAACTGCAAGAAGCACAAGCTGATAAGTTAGCCGGTGATTTGACTGAAAGCGAACCGGAAAAACGCTTAGTAATGGAAATCTTTAAAAATCGCACTTTTCCCGCTCACTTATCTTTAAGTGAACAAATGGAAGAAGCGTATGCTATTGCCAATGTGAAAAAAATCAAAGGCGAAAATAGCGAATTAAAGAGGGCATTGCTTGGTAAGAAAACTCTTAGCAACTCAA
>JALNZJ010000039.1 GCA_023229485.1 bacterium
TATTAAAACTTCGGTTTGTATTCCGCTTGGTAAAGTAACAATACTTTCGTTTACAAAAGTAACAATACCAGCAGTATCCGTTATCAAGTAAGTTACTATTGCGCTGGTAGAATCACCGGCAATTTTGGGGAATATTTCAAAATTTTTACCTTTTTCCACTGTTACTTGTTGTAGTGTTTGATCGACACTTGCAAATGCCATCATATAACTATTCGTTTTATATAATTTTAATTCACCAACTGGTTTAACAGCACAAATTTCAAACGTATCATATATTAGAGTATTATAAACCGAAGCAATCGTAATAGTTACATTGCCTTCACTAAGTACTTCTAGTGTGCCATTTTTATTCACTTTAACAATATTAACATTGCTAGAAATTACGCTTAAAATATTTCTTGCAGATAGTGGAGTTAAAGTAGTTGTAATTAAATCATCTAAGTCATATTTGTTTTTACTTGCGTCCACTCTTTTTGAGTAATAATAAAGTATTACTTCGCTATCTGAATACTTTTCATAAATTTCGCTTTCCGGAGTATCATTAACTAACACATTTATTGCAGTGGGCGACTCGGCATACATAACGCCACCACCGCTTTCGCTAGCCATATATAATACTGGATAACCGCTGTTAATATCAGCGCTTTCTGGCATTAACCAATACCCACTAATATAATCTTCACCATTAAACGAAGCAAACTCCCAATTTACAAAGGTATCAATATCTTTTAATTCGATACTGGCTTTTGGTGTTCCATATGCGTTACCGCTTGTTATAGTATTCAAATAGAATACATCTGTAAATACGGTGCTAGGGGCTGATGTCCTTCCAATTATACCTCCCATATAAGTCGCAGTAAACGTTGCAGATGCCATCAAATAAGAAGTGGAATACGAGTCAGCAATTTGTTGTGCTGTACTAGATATGTAAATATATCCTACGATACCGCCCATATAACTAGTGATTGAAGTAGTATTTGTAAATACATTTCCGCGTGAATAAACATTAGTAATAACCGGCTGTGAATTTGTAAATGAACCGTTTAAAATGCCCACAATTCCACCGGCATACACTTTTGTTGAGGCTGAAAAAGATTGAATATTCATTGTAGAATAGGAATTTTCTAATATTGTATTTTCATCTGACCATAATGTACCAATAAGTCCACCAATTATTATATCAGAATAGTTCTTATTTTCTATAACGTCACCATAATATGTTCCATCAGTTTCGGTGATGTAACTCATACTAGAAGACATTTGTGTACCATAACAGTATCTTATTTGTCCACCAGTTGAAAAACCAATTAAACCACCTAACTGTGAGCCACCTATAATAAGTGCAGTTGCGTTTACAGCCGATGTTGTGCCTACCGCTATGGAATTAGCATTATAATTTTCTACATATGAATATTCTACAAGCCCATTAATATTATGACCAATAAGTCCGCCTAAATTATTATTACCTCTAACAAACACATTAGCAAAGCAATTTATTATACCGCGTATATTTTCGGTAACTTCATCGGTTTTTTTACTAATGCCGGCAAGTCCGCCTACATTGTCATTACCAAAGACTGTTGACATTACTATTATGCTATCAATTCTACCTTTATTATAACCAACCGCACCGCCAACCGTAGAAGTTACATTGTTTATTTTATATAATGTTCCATTAATAGTATCAGTTAAAATATCTACTGCTACATCGGCATCAGAACTGCCATAGAAAGCATCACCGGAATTTTCGGAATATGCACCTTTACTGCCAGTTATACTCCCATTATCCGTATTAAGCCCTACTAATCCGCCTGTGTATAAAACAGTTAAAGTACTGTCTTGAACATAAAGTGTGCCTCTGGCCGTGCAATTATCAATTATTCCGTTATTTGTACCAACAAGCATACCAACAGAAACAGTGCCAACATAATTACTAGCAAAAGTATCTAATGTTGCCTGCACACTACAATTACTAATTTCACCATTATTGTAACCAGCAATAATTCCGGCATTTACAGCATTTGCCGTCGCTACAACATTAAGATTTTGTATTAAAATGCTTAAATTTTTAATTTTGGCAGTGCTATCTAAGTAGCCAAACATTCCTATATTTTCAAAACCAGCAGTATTTATTGTAATATTACCTAGTATGATATCGCTTGTATAACTATTCCCAAAATAATTTAGTGTGCAATCAAAACTACCTGTAAATGGTGTAGCATTAGTGCCAATAAGCTCCCAATTAGTAAACTGAGAGAGATTTAAAGAAGTGGCTAATACATAATAAGCACTTAAATTATTTTTTATATTAGATAAGTCGTTAGCGTTAAAAACTTTAAATGCTGTCGTTTCGGTTAAACCATCGGCAACATCTACAACAAATTTTGAAGAATAATCAATATCAAATTTAAAAATCTTATTACCAAATTCATCTGTTAAATAATAAGTTGAATTTTCATAACTTACAAAATAAGGATTATAAGTATTTGATGTTCCATCGTATGCCGAAATATATTGTGTTATATATTGTAAATAGGTTAGCGAATTCGGATATGTTGTTTCTGAGTATTCAGCAAAAGATAATACTTTTATCCTGTCTTGTGGAATAGCATAAATAAGTGCAACACCTACATTTTGTGACACAATTAATTTACTATTTAATTTTCTAACATTGACTACTGCTTGCAATAAGCTGTTTTCGGCAGGTGAATAATCCTCTTGATAATAAGCAAATAGTAATTTGTTGTTGTAAGCACTGCCCGGTAATGCACTTGCTTTAAACGAATAGTTACTATCTAGTGCTGAATAATAAAGCATCGGTATTGTATTTTCTGTTCCGCTTCCTAGTAGATACATATCATCAAAAGCAATATCTGATATCATTTGTGGTTTTTTAATTATAATTTCGGCTTTTTTTGATATTACAGGATTACGAACATCACCAGTTTGAATACTGCCAATAATTGTTATAGTTTTTGAACTTTCTGTACTTGGAAGTTTTGCATACACTTTAATTTGCCCGTTTGCAAGTTCTTCCCAAGTAATGTAATAATTTGTTGTGCTGTTTTCTATATAGGCATTATTGCTTACTGCATATGTATAATTATTTGAATTACCCTCTATTGACCACTTAATAGGTTCATTGTCGGTTATCACTGATGCATTAAAAGGGTTTATAACAAAACTAATTGTTGTGTATGATGCATTGTCATTAAAATAGCCAATGCTATTTGCATCAAATAATTCAACTATATATTTTTCTACTCCACCTATATTTAAACTAGCATAAGAAATAGGAGTATAAACTTCTATTAGAAAACTACAAGTAAATGTAGCGCCGGTAAAATCTTTTACCGAAATTTCTATTTGTGCAATACCATTAGAAAGTGCCATAATTTCGCCTGTTGCACTAATTGTGGCAACCGAAACACCTTCAATATCTTTTGTAGAGAATTTATAAAATTTACCATCATTAAATTGTGACAATGTTGCATTTGATGGATTTATGTTAATAAGAGACAATAATATACTGCGTATAGATACTTTTGCAGTAGCGGTGGGCAACTCCAATGCATCATAATCGTTAGAAGTGGCGGTGGATAAATCACTTTCTACAATTTGCCCACTTACAGTCTGTAAATTAGCGTATATGTAGTTTATTGGATTATAAACATTAACTGTTAAATTAACAGACCTGCCATTTTTAGAAAGTAGTTCTATTGTGGTAGCACCTTCGTTTTTTGCAGTAATATTTAATATTGCAATATTATCATTTATATCACTATACCTAGTAATCCAAGCACTTTCTACAATATTCGTATTTCCGATGTTAATACTTATATTCTTATTTGTTTCTTCTATTATTTCGGCATCGGCGGGATTTACTTGTATTATTACAGTTTTTGTTTGATTATTTTCTAATGAAATACTACTTAAAATGTCGCCAATACTATCATCAATTAAATGCTCTTTAACAAAAATATTAGTAATACCAGTGCGAGGAAGTAATTCAATTTCTGTCAATATACTTGAATTTACCGCTGAACTAATAGTAAGTGTAACATCATTAAGTACACTAGGATTTTCTTCTATATCTATTGATGTTATTTCATGCGCTATGTAAAGATTGAGAATTCCATTTGTAACAGGAACATTATTATAATCTGTAATTTCACTACCATTACTTAATCTAAATTTAAACTCTGCTAATGTGCTTGAAAGTGATAATTTTACCGAACTATTATAAGCAGTAATTGGATCCAATGTAATTTTTAAAGGGCTACCTGCTAAATTATAATAAGATTCTGAATTATAAATAAATAGCGAATTATCAGTATTTAAACTGTTAGATGAAATTTCTATTGATTTTAATTCATCTACTACCGTAACACTAAAAGATTTGCTAATTACTTGTTCGGTCGCTTGTCCAGAAATTTTTACTGTAACATCTGCATAAATATTTACTATGCCTAGCCCCGCCCCAGTAACTGCAAAAGTTTTACCGGAAGTATCTGATAATACTTTATTCACTTCGGCGATTTGTGCGTTATTTGTTCGATATGTAACAAAATATTGTTCATTAGTAACAATAACTGTTTTTAACACCATAGGATTTTGATCTGAATTTTTAATAAGAGTCAATTCTTGTAATGCATTTAACGATAAATCTTCAAAAGCAATATCTTCTTCATCAATGGGTTCTATTACATATATATTTATATCTCTATACACAGCACTATTTGCAATAGATATCACTCTCACGGAAATTATGCCATTTTCAGGTCTTAAATTTACGCGCAAATTATTTTGACTATCAATTGTCGCATATTGAGTGTTATAAGGTCTTTCAAGTGTGTTTACTATTGAATACGTAACTTCACGCTGATTGGTACCAGCAGGAGGGAATAAAATATTTTGTGCTTCTAATATGCTAGTAATATTAACATTCTGCCCACGCAAAATATATGGTGATACTACACTGCTATAAGATATCCCACTAACTTCTAATACAGTGTTCAATCTTACAGTACAAAATTTAGCACCTTCTTCTGTCATAACTCTTATTTCAGATGTCCCCGGTGCATTAGAATTTGCTTTAATTGTGATACGAGTTGAACTATCATATAGTACCGGCGTGCCAACTACGCTTGCAGCGGTGCTCGGGTTTATTGAAACCACCACGCCTTTTGATATAGAACCACTTGCCCCGCTTACAGTAGCAACAATTTCAAATGTATTTAATGTATCATCAGATTCACTAAGTGTAAAATTTACAGTAGAAACATTAGTAGTAACCTTTAATTTTGCATAAGGGTCTGCACATCCGGAAAACACACCGAATGATATTATTATCAAACTTAAAACAGTTAAAATATTTTTTACCGTTTTGTTTAGCATTTAACCCTCGCCTTACTTATTTTTTGTGTTTTAAGATATTTTTATCAAGTTTTATTGTATATACTTATAATCTTATAATTAGATAACAGTATGCGCGCGCATAATTATTCCATTATATTAACTTTAATTATATTTTATCTTACAAAAAATGTCAAATAATTACTTGTCATACTATTAGTATAGTTTGTACAGTTTTATAAAAAGTTTACCATTTTATAGAAAGTAAACAAAAACCCCACATAAATAAAATTTGTGTGGGGTTTTTGTTTACTTTCTAAGTACGGGTAAACCGTTTGCCTTAATGTTCCAAATTACATTGCTCCAACCCGAATCCCTATACAACTCACCTTCTTGCATATTTTCATCTAGCATACTATAATAATTTGTAATTATAGTTTCAGGATATGAAGCAACAGTAAATGGAAGTGTATCTTCTACTTCTGCACTTACAAAAGTATTTTCAACCAAGCAATATTGCGTAACATCAACTCCTCCAACTTCAATTGTGTTTGTATATCCACAAAGTGCAGATAAATCACCGTGGATACCATTGAACACATTAGCCCTTACTAAATCGCCATATTGATAACAATTTAACACACGTCCACCATTCATAAGAATTCCAGAAACTTCGCCTATAATTCCCGATTGTTCAACACTCAAAGATAATAACCTTTCTATTAGAGAAATTCCATAATAAATGCTATTAACCATAATGGCGGACATAAATTCACTAAATAATTCAGGTATACCTGCTATAACATAATACCAGCCTACAAATGACACTGCAACTATCACTCCCATAAATTTAATTATACTCCAAATTGAAGACAAAACCTCTCCAATTGTTACTTTAATGTCGGTAGTTATGTCCACTTCTATTGCACAGTTATCTATTTGCCCGCCATCAATTATGCCAACTAACCCACCTACAACCAACATACCACCTTTTTCTCTAAGAATGTTTATTTTTCCACTAACCTTACTAGAAGTAATACGTCCTCGTAAATATAACTCAACTTCTTGGTTTTTATATGAAGTAACGATACCCGCAAACGAACCAATCGCATATTGAGTTCCATCATTTTGAAACCCTTTATTATAATACCAATTAACAATTTCTGCATTGAAAATTAATGCGGTTGGTGCTAAAGTACCAAACAGCCCTTCGGTATATAAACTTGTTTTTGCTTGTCCAACAGTATCAACTATATTGCCCGCTGAATCTATATAAATTGGAACTGATTTAATGTTATTATTTGACCAATTTATTTTATATCCATTGCCATTATACCATGTACTTAGGAAAGGTATACAATATATGCTATCAGCAACTTCTATCTTTGAGGTTTGAATCATATTAAAGCCTTGTGAAA
>JALNZJ010000040.1 GCA_023229485.1 bacterium
TTGTTTAAGTAGAAAACGCTATGTAGGCGGAATATTCAATCATTTGCGGCAGCAAATGGCATACAAAAATTCTGGGTCAGGGTTTCCCTGACTTAAAGATTTTTTGTATGCAACTTATGAACGGAGAGGATTAGCATTTTTATCAAAAATGCGGTTAAAGAGGGGAACCAAAAACGCTTGCTAGCACGCTAAAAGCGTGCGTACAAGAATAAGTTTTTGGTTCCCCTTTTAATATTATCTTTGGTTTTCCACTCCAAATACTATTAATATTGGTGTTTTATATGTTGAGGTTATAACACCTAAAAGTACTGAATTTGTCCATACACTATCAAAGTTGTAATTGTAAGGAATGCCAGACATTGTGCCAGCATTTTCTAAAATATCAATTCCAACTTTAACGCCTCCATATGTTGTTGTACCCGTTACAGTTACCGCTAAATTGTTATTAGTATTTGCTACGGTGCCAACAGGTGCTCCGCCAATAATAATGCCCTCACTACTTAAAACATCTGTCAAAAGTGCATATGTAAAGCTTATATCATCGTTTGTGCTATATCCTATTAATCCGCCTGAATATTTATAATCTGAATTACCAACTATATCAATATCCGCATAATATGACACGTTTCCTGCAAAATATGCTTTTGAAATAGTGGCTGAACTGTTACCAATTAGTCCACCTGCATAAGCCTCACCCGATATACTGTTAAAAGTAGCAGTAATTGTGTTAATTCTTGCAAAACAAGTTGATATCCAGAATGCATCAACATAATTTGTTGCAAATTCGCCAGCCAAACCTCCGATAAATACCTTATTCTGTGCCTGAACAATAATTGTATTTAATTTAGCAAAACTACTAACTATTTCAAGTAATTTATTAACATCAATTACTGTTATGTTATTATAAGCCGAAATATATTTTCCTACTAGTCCACCGGTATATGCTTTTCCTAAATTATTTGTTGCCGAAACACAGTTGTTTGTTGCCGAAATAGAACCACTTGATAGCAGTACATATGAATCACTTATTTTACCTGAAAGTTTTTTAATATCATATTCACTAATTATTTTGCTTTGAACTAGCCCTGCAAGCCCACCGACAAATACACCAACGGTTTCGCTAGTAATAGTCTCATCAGTGCTGTTAACCGCACCAACAGCCAATATAGAATTTATTCCGCTATAATGGCTTTCTGTTATATCTCCATACATAGCACCAGCAAGTCCGCCGGCAAATATTCCACTAATATTTGTTTTAAGGTTGCTTAATTTTACGGTAGAATCAGTAGTATCATTAACTTTATCAATAATAATATTTCCACTTGCATAACTATCTATTATACTATCGCCTGCATAGCCCACAAGACCCCCCGCAAACAATCCGTTAACAGTGTACGCTCCTTTACCACTTGAATCCACTGTGCCTTTAAGTGATACATTTCCACTCGCACTACAACTTTCAACCATACTACTTAAAGTATATTCAAGCGTTACAATATAATCATTTAAATCGTCTTCGCTTAAATCTACAAAATTTATCGTATTATCTAATATATTGTAATCAAATTTACATATTGCACTATTTAAAGTTACATTAACAGAAACAATATCAACATTATTTCCCGTAATTGTAAATGAAGTGTTTTCTTTGTTATATGTAAATATTTTTTCAGATGTTTCACTCGTTATTGTATTTCCAACTAGTCCACCAGCATATAAATTTTCGGTTGTAGTTTGTGGTAAATCATCAATTGTTGAGTTATTAAACTCTACATTTCCTACACTGTAACTAGATATTACACTACCTAAACTTTGTCCAATAAGTCCGCCCACACTACCCATTAAAGCATAAACAGTAACTGCATTTTCGGCTACATTATTAAATCTAGCACTACCTGCAAAAATCATACCTTTATGATTTATACCAATAAGTCCACCTGCATAAACCATAGAATTTTCTGTTAAAGCATTAATTTTACCAGAAGAATAGTTAGAATCTAGTCTAGCATTTTCAACTATATCATCTCCTGCACCTAAGCCAAGATTATAACCTAACAATCCGCCAATATAATTTATATTTAAATTTGATATATCGCTGGAAGAAGATTGCAAGTCTATATTAACATTTGTATTTGTTGAACAGCCTTGTATATTAGCATATTCGCTGTAACCAGCAAGTCCGCCAACATAAATATTATTTTTTAAACCCTTCCTTATTAAAATATCAATAGCATTTTCATCAATTAACAAAATGTCATCATTATACCTATTATAACTGTTTTCAATTTTTCCATTGCTTTTTCCTACAATTCCTCCAAGGTATAAACTCGAACCACTTGCTTCGCCAGTATTTGTATAAACTATTTTGCAATTAGAACTTAAATCTTTTAGATGAGAAGCATTATTATTACCTACTATACCTCCCACATAAACAGTTTTTTGATAGTCCATACGACAAATTATACTAATTGAACCAGTTGAGTTTACATTACTATCGGGTAATGGCGAACCACCGGAAACCGTATTGTATGAATTATCTATATTACCTACCCAACCACCAATATAGCAGTCTATGTTAGAAGTAATTTCATAATCAATTAAATTACCTGTACCAGTAGATACAACACGACTACTATCTATATAATAATCTTTATAAGAGTAGCCTATTAATCCACCAACATACCGAGCGCCTGATACTGCCATAGTTAATGTTAAACTACACGATTCATATCTACCCAGCGTGCTATAACCAACTAATCCGCCTACATAATTTTTATCGCCACCTGTTACAGTAAATGTAGCATCAGTTGCCATAGTAACAGAAACATTAGAAATTGTGGTAAGATTTGCATTTGCAACTACTGTTCCCATTTTTGATTTAGTACTCAACTCAATGTTAACGTCTAACAATGCTAATTCAAAGTCGGCAAGTTTTGCACCCATCGTATAATTAAATAAGCCTAAATTACTACTAGTTAACGAAACACCACTTATAACTTTTACAATTCCACCTACTGTGCTTGCACCTTTTAGCGTGCCTTTGAATGGGATAGTGTTAGTTCCTATTGATGCAAAAGCGATATCTGTTAAATCAATATCTACACCTATTTCAAATTGTTTATCATAATTTGAAGCATAGTGCGTAATCAAAGCATTTACAAATTCGGCTGTGGATTTTAATATTGTAGAAACAGAATTATTAGCAACAAGTATAGGATAACTTCGATTTGTTTTTGACCAGTCATTTGTATACCATTCGCCAAACGCACCGCTTGCACTGGTGCTTTTCATAGTAGATAATAATTGTGAATCTGAAATTAATTTATCAGCATATTCCATGTAAGGCGGATCTGTTATAGTAGAATTAGAGCCTATTTCGCGTAGTGTTGCGGTTGTGGCTACAAAATAATTATTATTAGATGCAACTGTACCAGTAAATGCTGTTAGATTATTTTCGGCGTAATCTTGTAATGAACCAATAAGTCCGCCAAGTTTTAATGCGGTTTCTTCTGCATCTACATTATACTGACTGCGAGCATAATCAGTGTTAAAGTCAGTTGTAACCCAATTATTAGCCGCAACAGCATATTTTATAACAGTTTTAACTGGTACAGTAACCTGTTCTTCCCCAATAATACTTGATATAAATGCATCTAAATGCCCAATTAGTCCACCGACCGCAAATATTGCACGCACACTGCCAGTAGCATAAACATTTTCTAATTTTCCGCCTAGCATATATCCAATAAGTCCGCCAGCAATTTTTACACCTCTGGCGTATTCGCCCTGTCCATTCGCAATACCTAAATCGCTAACTTTTGCCCTAGCATAACTACGAGTTAATTTGCCAGTTACAATCTCTCCGCTTTCTTCTGTCCCATAATTTATGCCAACAAGACCGCCTGCATAATAAGATACACCACTATAACTAGAAGTTGAACCACCAAATAAATATTTTGCATCTAAACTTGAGTTTGCATCTACAAGTATTTGATCGGCATCTGAATAAGCAATCCAAGAATAGTCAATGTTACCTAAATTTTCCGCAACAATACCACCGGTAACTTTAATTCCGCGTATAAACTGAGGAACAGTACTATTTTGAGTACTAGCGGTCATAAGAGTGAAGTATGCATTATATACTTCGGTATTAATACCTATGTAGCCAACTGTACCGCCCGCAAATTCTGCAAGAATTTTAACTTTTCCGTTTGCATTTATATTTCTTACATATGCGGTTTCCAAATTACTTAAATTTATTATACCTGCAATAGAACCAGCATAAGAAATATATTTAATGTTAGAACTATAATCTTCACTGTCACTCGCTATATAATGATAACTTAAAATTGTACTATCATAACCATCTACATCAGTAGGAGTATATGAAGTACACTGGAAGCCTGCATGTACCGAAAGATTTGAAGATATATTTACAATTCGGCTGTCGCCCAGTATTTCGCCAGCAAGCCCGCCAACCATATTGTAGCCTTGAACAACTACCCCCTCGCCTAATAAATTAATATTGTAAATATAAGCATCGATTATTTGCCCTGCCAATATACCAACTCTACGAACATTAGTACCACTTACATCTACTACATTGATGTTTAAGTTTTGAATTATGGCACGCTTAACCAGATTATTATTTGTATCGTAAGTACTTTGTACACCGGCGAACATTCCTAAATTATCATATAAATCACTACTACCAGTACCAAAAATACCTGAGTTAATTCTAACTTGCGAAATAGTCATTCCATTGCCTTCAATCTGTCCTTTAAATATGACATTTGCGGTATCAACAGATAAATCAGTAGAATTAAATGAAATATCAGCAATAAATCTTACTATTTTATCAAATACCTTAGTGTTGGAATTTGTTGCTTCGTTAATTTTATTGTTAAATTCTTCTGCGGTTTTAACAAGTATTGGATTAACAATATGTTCAGTTTTTAAAGCATAATCCCCGTTGCCATCAGTTGCTAATGAATATATGCCTGTTTCTTCATCTAAAATGTAATTACCATTTTCATCTTCTATATATGTATTTTTTACTTCATACTCGCCAAGTTTTGGACCAGTGTAATCATAATAGAAAGCAGAGTTAATTTCAGTATATGATGCCACCGAAAGAGTAGTAACATTTGCTTCTACTAATTGAGGAATTGCGGCAATAGTTTTATCGCTGTATAAACCAACTAATGGATCGCCAGTTTCGGTCCTTAATACTTCCATAGTCCATACGCCTTGTGGTATTTCGCTTGTGCTGACTGTATCTACAACGCCTTCTGTGTTTTGCGTAGAATATGTTACAGTTTCAAAAGTATCTATTGCATAGGTTGTATATATGCTTGCACTAATAAACGCATCATAATATAGTCCAGTTGCTGGGTCAGGAGTAGTATTTTCACCATCGCCGGAATTTGCTACATAATGATTGCTTTCACTACCATTTATAATATCACCGCGTAAGAAATAACTATTTGTTATTGTGCCTGTATTGTTAAATGTATTGTCTAGCGTTGTCCCGGTAAAGGGAGTATGTGCAAAGTTATTTGTAATCATTTTTGAGTTTGTATAGCACTCTTCAATAATACCAGAGTTTGAATATACAAAACCTGCCGAACGAGAAGCCGCAAAAGGATTAGTTTCTGTTTCTTCTAATAATTCATCGCCTAAAATTTTAATATTTGAATAAGAATTATTTACCGCACCGCTATTACTATGTACAAACCCGCCAATAGTACCATAAGAAATTATTTGACTACCTGTTGCACGAGTTTCTGTAAGATTCGAATTTTTAAGTTCACTGTAAGTTTCATCTTCATCTGATAAATACTGTATTTCCATTAGAGAGGTATCACCGCACACATATGAAGTGTTAATAGTCCCGTTATTTCTGCCAACAAAACCACCAGTTAATGTACCAGTTGCTAATATTGCAGTATTTGTAATATCGCCACCTAAATAGTAACTGGAAGATACTATTCCGCGGTTTTCACCAATAAATCCGCCTAATGTCCCCGATGCTGATATTGTGCATTCTACACGGCTGTTAGTAACTACGCCAACTGTGCCACTTATTGAAGAAGAGTTAATTCCTACAAGCCCGCCGGAAATTATTGCATTTGTAGAAGCGGTTTGCGATGACCCACGGTGAGTAGTATTAAGTGTTATTCCAGTACTAACATTATCAATCCAATCTGATCCGTGAATTTTTAATACATAACTGTTTGTCACACCATCAACTGTTGTGCGGGTGACAGTTACAATAGAATTATTTTGACTACTACTAGAAGAACCGGACAAGTTTTGTGTGGTGCCACTACTTTGTGCGGTATACTCTATAATTTCGCAATTTGTAATAATTCCGCCACGATTTTCGCCTACCAAAATACCAAATGTTACATCATTAAATGCTGTTGCATCAATAGTCAATGTATTTGTTGGCTGGTAAGATAGTGCGTAAAGGTTTGCGCCGATAACACCATTAGTAACATTGCTGGCTTCAAGTGCATCTTCAAATGCTGTAATGTTATTACCTTTTTGTACATATATTCCGTTGTCAAGTACGGTAAGTCGACCATCTAAGGCTATACTAATATTTTTAAGTATTGTAGCATCTGTAATATAGGAGAATAAACCTAGCGTTACATTGCTTTCTGCTATAAATCCTGTTAAATCAAAACTTCCAATAAAAATCGTGTGTCCCATTCCATCTAAACTTGCAATTGCAGTAGTTAGTGGCTCCCAGTCTGTAAGATAA
>JALNZJ010000041.1 GCA_023229485.1 bacterium
ATATGAAAATAAAAGTTCCATAACTAATCATAAACTTTTTGAATTCAATTGTAGAGTCAGGTAACAAATTAAACAACACATGAGATCCATCAAGAGGAAAAATTGGAATAAGATTGAATAAAGCCAAACTAAGATTCACAACAGCAATTGTTGCAAACACAGACATCATCTCAGGAAACACAGAAAATCTAATAAAAAGACAAAAAATTAAAGCAAGGGAAAAATTCACTACTGGTCCTGCAATCGCAACCTTCAACTCACGCCACTTATCATTAAGATTAAAAAAATTAACTGGCACTGGTTTCGCCCATCCGAACAATATTGGAGAAGAAGTTAAAACTAAAGCAAGTGGAATTAAGATAGAACCAAAAAGATCAATATGAACCAATGGATTCAAACTTAATCTCCCCTCCTGTTCAGCAGTATCATCTCCCAAGCTATTAGCCACTGCCCCATGTGCAATTTCGTGGATAACAACCGAAAAAATTAAAATTACTAAACCTAATATAAAAGATAGCTCAATCATAAATTTTATTTTTTATAAATTTATTTTACCATATATATTCCCCAAAATGAAGCACTTAAGCAGCATACGACAAACTTAAAACACTATCAAAAATAGTGTTTCGGGCTGCTGGGAATTCTTTCAAGAAATTTTGGTAAATTTCTTTCAAGCCTGGATTTAAGTTCAGTCAACTTAAATCCTTCAATTCCCAGTTTCGGGCTGCTGGGAATTTTTTTAAAAATTTTTAGTAAAATTTTCAAAAACCTAGCTCGGCTTCAGTCAAGCCTCCCCTTCAATTCCCAGCAGCACACGACAAACTTAAAACACTACCGATGTAGTGTTTTAGTTTGTCGGGCTGCTGGGAATTGAACCCAGGTCTTACGCACCCCATGCGCAAATAATTCCGTTATACGACAGCCCGAAATTATTCACCAAAAAAACACTAAAACCTTATTTTGATAAGGCTTTAATGCATTTTGCGCAAGCAATAACTCTTTTACCGGCAAATTCAACATACTTCTTTTTGCTAGTGTCAGCAGGAACTGTTAACCATTGCAAATTAGGATATTTTCTCTTTTTTGGGGTTGGATTATATCTAGAAATTAATTTCTTAAACTGTCTTCCCATAAAAGAGGATTTGCCACAAATTGAACATTCTTTTTCCATATACAATGCATAATACCAGAAAATTAAATAAATTCAAGAGGGAAAACTAACCAATAAAAAAACACCGTATTTTAGGTGCCTTTCAAAAAAAATTTAAACCTTAAATTTTTTTATTGATTCAAGAACATCACCAGAAACTTTGCTGATATGTTCCATATTCCTTGTAATCTCAGCAATACTAGCCGAGACTTCCTCAGTTGACGCCGCTGTGTTCGTCGATGCTTTATCCACAGATTCCAGGAGTAAATTTATTTCATGGATACTAGCAGTTATTTCTTCCACTGCCGCTGCTTCTTCTTCAGTCCCAGCAGCAATACTAGAGATTTGGTTCGCCATACTATCAATTACACTGACAATGCTTTTAAAGGTTTCGAAGGAATCTGTTGCAAGTGTACTTCCTTTTCCAACCACTTCCTTGGTTCTAATCACCTCTTCTCTAACATGCTTAATTGAAGCTCCAAGATCATTCACGATATCACTGATATTTTCAGCACTTTTTCGTGAATCCTGAGAAAGGGCTTTTACTTCAGCTGCCACGACTGCAAAGCCTCTTCCCGCTTCACCTGCTCTCGCCGCTTCAATGGCCGCATTAAGGGCTAGTAGATTTGTCTGACTTGCAATATCTTGGATCACTTTCACCAGCTTGCCAACCTCGAGCATTTTTTTATCCATTTCCTCAACGTTAGCAATAACGCCATCATTTGAAGTAACAATGCCATCGGTTGCATCTTTCGTTTCACGAGTTAGATCAAGACCACCATGAGATGCTTCTTTCATGTCTTCCGATTGCCCAGAAACACCAGTGACACTTACTGAGATATCGCTAATTGCAGTACTCATGTCTCCCATGCCTTTTAAAATGTCTTCCGTAGACCGTTTCGCTTTTCCAATGTCTCCACTTACAACAACAGAATCAGTTGATAACTGGACAACGGCATTGCTGATTTCAGTAATACTAGCCGCAGAAGATTTTATCATTTCATTTACGCTTTCCATTCCTTTTTGAATTTCTACAACACTTTCCCGCAAATCTGCAATAACTCCATCCATCACGTCTCGAAGAATAACTAATTCATCAAATGCGTCCTGAGTATCCCCATCAGCTTCAGTAATCTTATATCGAATTGTCAGATTACCATCAGCTGCTTTTCCATAGACATCAGACATCTTCTTTATCTCGTTAGCCATATACTCCTTAACCTTAACAATCCTAGTTATGTCATTGTATATTATCATAACATAATTCAGTTCATTGCCTTCCATCAAGGGAGTATTCGCTCTTTCGATCACAAAAGAACCAGCCTTAGTCTCTATTGAAGACTGACCATGAGTTACTCGCTTTTCCCTGATTGCATCTTGAAAAGTTTCTCCAGAATCCTTGAGATACTTGACGATATTACGCGATTTCAAGTCTTTCATTGCAAGTCCGATAATCTCTTTCGAAGAAAGACCGACCAGGCCACAAAAAGCCTGATTTACTTCCAAAAAGACTAAATCAATACTTATTATAGCTTGAGGAATATGCGATCCTCGAAAAGCCAATTCAAAATAATCCATCATTTTTACCTCTATCTCTCCATTCAATTTTCAAGGAGCTATCTTTAAAGTATATTATTTCTAATATTTGTCAATCAAAAAACTCCCGATTAGGGAATTTAGTGAATAAGTATTAGCTTTTATTTTCCATCAGCTTTTATAGTCGCAATAGCTTCCTTCACAGTTGTCATAAATTGTGCAGGAAAAATAATCGTTGAGTTTTTTTCTACACTTATTTCAGCCATTGTCTGCAATGTTCGAAGTTGCAATGCAACTGGATGGTTAGCCATTAAATCAGCAGCTTGTCCTAATTTTTCAGCAGCTTGAAATTCTCCCTCAGCAGCAACAATCTTTGCCCTTCTTTCTCTCTCTGCCTCAGCTTCTTTAGCCATAGCTCTCTGCATATTTTCTGGTAAAAAAATATCTTTAATCTCAACTGCTGTTACTTGCACTCCCCACGGTTCGGTATGACTATCTATCACCGCCTTAATCTGATTATTAATTTCTGAAGTTTGGGACAATAACTGGTCAAGATTAAACTGACCAACAACATTTCTTACAGTTGTCTGGCTAATCTGATTGACAGCAGAAAATACATCCTCAATTGCAATAACCGATTTAGCTGCATCAACGACATGGTAATAAGCGACAGCCGCAATATCTATCGAAACATTATCTTTTGTAATTATCTTCTGAGAAGGAATCGCCATTGTCACGGTTCGAAGTTCCACCTTCACCATGGTCTGAAAAATAGGAATTAAAATAATAAGACCAGGCCCTTTTATGCCAGTGTACTTTCCTAAAAAGAAAATAACAGCTCTCTCATATTCTTTAATTACACGAAGACTAAAAATTAATACTACTAAAATAACTAAACCCAAAATAATAATTGCACCATTCATAAGTTTTTATTTATTAATTAATTATCAACTTCTTTTTTAAAATAATGCCAACACCCTACCACGAAAAAAAGTTCCCATCCGTCATTCGCATACTCATTTAACGTTCTCGTTACGGCCTGAGCATTCCAAGTCCATATCGAAACACATTTATATTTATATTTCTTCATATCTTCAAGATTACCTATTTTCTATTATAAATCAACTAAACTAGTCACTTAAGGCTGTAAAATATATTCCGAATCACCATTAATAGATATTACCACACTCTTTACAGTAGGAAATTGCTTTAATGTTTCTTCAATTTGCTTTCTTATAAAATTAACTCTACACGAACCACCAACTGCCTCGCCCATCGCTTCACTGAAATCTACTTTTGCAACGCCGTTTACGATTTTTAGGCTATTAATCTTAACTCCTGCATTTATGGTCGTACGATATCCATCATTCTTTTCTTTTTCAGTTACTCCTTTTAAAAGCTCCTGCAATGTAGCCTGTGCTATTGCCTCCGTCTTTACAACACTTCGCTCAACTGAAAAAACCTTTTCACAAGTGACATCAGGATCAAGATTATCGTTAGCAAAATAAACTTTATTTTTTATAAGATTCTGGCTAGGATTAATGACAACAGGAATTTTTATTTGCTTAGAATTTTCTGGTAGCCCCGAAGGATTATCATTTTTCAAAACCAAGAATCCATCCCTTTTCTCTGGATTAACAAATTCCATTCTGGATTCAAACGGAACGAAGTCTTCAGTCAATGAATTAGCCGTAGCCATTGCAACTCCCGTAGCAACCACATTGTTTTTATTATCAATCAGCTCAATCGGAAAAGATGCTTCAAAAAACCAACTACCTCTAGCTTTTCCTCGTATTATCAAAGGCGAATCAATTAGAGCCCCAGCAGTTGGAAAATCAACTTTTATCAAATCGCTCTTTTCAATTTCACTAACAATATTTTCAACATAAATTTTCCCATCACCAGATTTGCACTGTCGCGGATAAGACTCCAACAAAATACCATTTGCCTTTTCACAACTTTCAAAATTATTAACTTCTTTGTTTTTATAATTATAAAAAACCAATCCCAAGAAAAGCAAAATAATCAACACCAAATACAAAATAATCTTTTTCATAAAAATATATATATCACTTATTGCACTATTATAACATAAAATAATAGAAAAGACGCCTTTTTCGCGTCTTTTTCTGTTTACCTTATACTAGCCTTACAATCTTCCCTAATTTTATCATTTTTAATATTTTCACAAATCACAACATCCTTTTTATTTTTCGCTACAAAAGAAAAACAATCATCTTTATCGTTTTCATTTTCAATTCTTGGACAAATCGAAATATCTGGTTTAAATCTATTGATATTCAAATAACAAGCATCTTTAGCTTCTAACTGATTCACCTGGTTACAAAGGGTAGCATCTCTCTTCGCAATAGCACGACAAAGATTCTTGACCAAATCCTTATTCATCTTATCGCAAACATTAAAATTTTCGTCATGGAGTGCAAAATTAAAATAGCAAGTATCTCTATATATAGAATCCCCAACACTATCGCAGAAAGATGGATTCTTAGTAACGCTAGCCAAATTCATCAAAATAATATTTTTAAAAAATAGAACCGCTATTAATAAAACAATCACTACAACTATAGTGCCACCTAAAAAATATTTACTCTTCACCATAGCCATTAATTTATCTTGCAAATTTTTAAAATTCATTTTCTATAAATATCATCAATTATAATCTTCATTAAAAAAGAGCATATCAAATGCTCAATTTAAGGATATCGATACACAAAGATTATCAATTAACTCCCTAAAAGTCAACCTTATTTCATTATGGTTCAGAGAGCTAAAAAAGGCTCACATCTTCACTGTAAATTAAGAGTAGGAATAAAAACTTCTACTCAAGCCACCGATTCTATCTAATTACACAATCATTACCATTAAAACATTTATTTTCTTCGCACTCGCACACTTTTATTTCCCTGCTATTCGCAGGAGAACACCCGCAAGCTCCCATGACACAAAAATTTGGAAAATCTCTTGCGGTCTTACAACAAGAAAGAGTGATAACTTTCCCGCCAGACGAAATACATCCTTTTTCAGCAACTACGGCAGGTGCAACTTCCTTCAAAATTCCATCCTCGACAATATATCCATTGCTAATTATTTTAGCTAACCTATTATAAATCGGATCAGAGTCAGTTCTTTCAACATAAGAAACAATAATTACACTATCCTTTACGGATATAACCTTTGGTTCCATGTCGGATGGTAAGAGAATTGCATTTGTTCCTTTTAAATTATCCCCATCTTTAAGTGCTACGGAAATATAATATGATTTTTTATCATTTTGAGAATTAGTCAAAATAGACACGGTATCAATTCCTCCATCCAGATTAAAATCTCCTTGAGCTGAAATTCCGACACTAAAATTGTTAGACTTACCTTCTATAAATTTTACAGGATTACTATCAATAATATAAGTAACATCTTTAATTGTAGCTACAGGAGGTGTTTCGGCAGGATTATTATTAACAGGAATATTCTCTATAGGAGTTTTTTGATTCCCTTGCTGTTCATTACCTTTTAGCCCAGCAAAAATAAAATAAATACCCACACCCACCAAAAGAACAGCCACTATTATAAGGATAATCCACTGAATTGCAAATCCTTTATTTTTCATATTTTTGATTTTAAATTTATTTCTTATTCCAAAATATTATACCACAAAATGAATACAAAAAGGAGAAATAATGATTTAATCAAAAGCCTTCAAGTCTCAGCTACTAATATTAAATTATTTTGTGGGCATGGTGAGACTTGCCTTCGCATCAGTTTTTGCTAAAACTGGCTCAGGCTGGCTTTTGATTCAGTCAATCAAAAGCCTTCAAGTCTCAGCTACTAATATTAAATTATTTTGTGGGCATGGTGAGACTTGAACTCACACGAATTTCTTCATACGCACCTGAAGCGTACGCGTCTGCCAATTCCGCCACATGCCCAGACTCATCACAACTATGAGGTCGCAACCTCCTTTGGGAGGTTTGATCTCATAGCCAAACTAAACAGATTTCAAAATGAGCGGAAGACGGGATTCGCCATCGGATAAATTCTTGCTAGAATTTTCCTCCGGCCTGC
>JALNZJ010000042.1 GCA_023229485.1 bacterium
CAATGCTAAGACAGCAAACAAAATAGTCTGTTCTTGATTGGTCTTATCTGCGATATTAAGGAAAGAACCTATACCCGTACTCATTCCGATCATTTCTACTCCGATAATGGTTTCCCACCCCATTGCAATACCAATTATTGATCCACTTATTACGGCTGGAAAAATACATGGCAAAATATAATATACTATTTTTTTTAATCCTTTAGCTCCAAATATTTCTGCGGCCTCACTCAGATCTGTTTTTAACTCCTTAAGTTGAGCTAAGATAGAAAATAGTATTGGCCATAGCATTGCTGTTGTTGCGAAGACTATAACCATTTCATTGGTATATCCAAACCAAATTACAAAAAATGGTATTAAGGCAAATGATGGAATATTTTGCATAATATCGAATAGTGAAGTAAAAAAATTACTGAATTTACTTCTCCATAGCGAAATCGCTAAAATAATTGATAAAGCTAGAGAAATTAAATATGCAAATGATAATCTGTAAAAAGAAATCGACAGATTGTAAAAAATAGCTTCAATATCAATTTTATTGATTTTTCCCAATATAATTATTGCTAAAAATGGAACTATTATTATACAAAAAGCACCTAACAAATGCCACCCATTCTTATATATTTTAAAATATTTGCCAGTCTTATTCATATAATTATTTTGAATATATTATATCAAATCAAATAGTAATTTCCTAATATGAGCGAGAGATATATTAAATAAAATATTAGCTGTAATTTTTTGGATTTAATCTTAAGGACGAATTTTATAAGCTTTTTTAAATTTAGGCTCATAATTAGCTTATATTATCATTCCATCTTCTTTTTTACTCTTGTGTCTTTTTTCGGCCATCCTTACCTGTTCTTCATTCATTCCAAAATAATGACCTATTTCGTGCCAAACTGTATCTTTAACTATTCGCTTTATTTCTTCATCTGACTTTGCTAATGAGATTATCGGATTTTTAAAAATTGTTATTTTGTCTGGAGCTACTTGTCCATATTCCCACCTTCTAGTTCTTGGAATACCTTCATAGAGACCAAACAAAACATAACTATTTTTGATGTTTAGTTTTTTTAATTGCTGAGGAGTTGGATTATTTTCTACTACGATTGCAACATTAACTATTTTATCCAAAAACTCTTTTGGAATTGCAGCTATCCCCTCTCTAACTAATTTTTCAAATTCTTCACTTTCCATTTTTTAATCCTTATCTCGTTTATTCTTTGTTAATTGTCTTGCTTAGTCCTTCCCATTCATCTAAGGTTAATCTTTTCATATTTTCACCGTGCAAAATTTCCCCTGCAATTAGCTTATAAAGCAAATAAGGAGTTGCACATTCACTACAATTGGTTTTACCGCCAAAGCTGCAATAGCCTTGCTCTCTCCAAAGTTTCAAGCAAAAATTTAGTTCTTCTTTTAAATTTTTCATTGATTTATATTTTAGCAAATTAAACGAGAAATATCTATTAATTCACTTTGCTTGCTATTCATAACTACCCTATCCGTTTATTCTTTTGGTTGACCGAAGTGATATATAATTTTATACTTTAGGTATAATATCTTATAAAGCTATGCCATATCAAAAATATATTGAAACAGTTCCTGGCAGTGCAACTAACAAGATATTTCTTTTTACCTTGAGTACTTGTGTTTGGTGCAAAAAAACGAAGCAACTTCTGAAGGATTTGGGACTAGAATACCAATTCGTTGATGTTGATTTACTTGGAATGACTGATCAAATCTCCGCTTATAATGAAATCGAAAAATACAATCCAAAAATATTTTTTCCAACTATAATTATAAACGACGGACAAGGCGTAATTTCTGGGTTTAACGAAGAAAAAATTAAAGCATTAATATAATGGAAAATATAAAAGTTGAAAAACAGGAAATAGCAGATTTGTTCAACAGTCTTGAGTTGCTTAATAAAAAAAGAAATTATTATTTCAATTTTGACAAATCATTTACCTGTATGATTCTTGAAGGATTATTGGTGAATAAAAAAAGATATGGACATATGACTTGCCCTTGCCGAATTGCAAATGGAAAACGAGACCAAGATCTTGATATAATCTGCCCTTGTGATTATAGGGATGCTGACGTAAGTCAATATGGAAATTGTTTTTGCGGACTCTACCTGAGTCGTCAGAAATATAATAATAAAATTCCGACGTCTCCTATTGCTGAGCGAAGACCAAATAATAAAATATTAATTAATAAAAATATGGAAGAAGAAACACAACAAGATAAAAAAATATTTCCTATGTGGAGATGTAATGTCTGTGGATATATATGTGCAAGGGACGATACTCCCGATGTTTGCCCGATTTGTGGAGCTGAAAAGGATAGATTTTCTAAAACCAAAGAAACTGTCTCAGAATAATATCAATTATCTCAATTAAAAAAAGACTGAATAATCAGCCTCTATTTCGCTAATCTGCGAAAATCATTGAACATTAAAAGATAGCCTTCCACAGCGAGAACGTCTGTTTTTGATCTCTTTGCTACTTCCCTAATCAAGCTTGAAAGCTGATTGTAGAAATTAGCAACTCCACTGCAATCCCCTTTTTTGATTAACTCAGAGATCTTGATACAGAGATTGATAATCTTGTTAAGATCGTCTGAATCTTGCCCGAAATTAAAAGTACTCTTTACTTCCTCTTTTTCCATAAGTGCACCTTTTTAAAACTAGCACAAGAAAAATAAAAAAACAACAAAATATATCACCGTTTATAAAATTGATGCAATGAAGTTGTTGAAATTTAAAAGCACCCTATTGGGTGCTTTTAAAAACTAATTTATTCAATTTCTTTTCTTTTTTCAGCGAAGGCTAAGATTGTGCCTCCCACACCCCACCATAGTCCGAGGATAAAAAATATAAATCCTAAAAATGGAATCATTAATAAAAGATATCCAACAAGAACACCAATTAATGAATTAACTAAAAATTTACTCGCTTTTTTCTTTAATATTTTTTTTATCAGTATTTCGCCAAGAGATATGCCCGAAAAAAATAGTGAAAGAAGCAAAATTAGAATCCACATCAGGAGACAAACTATTCCGAGAAACGCTCCTATTCCCGTAATAATTAAAATTATTCCTATGATTGGAAGCATAAAAAATGAGATTGCTCCAATTCCAACTGATTTCCAAGCACTACTTGTCATTTGCTTGCTGATATCCTCTACGCCACTTCCTCCAATAACAACGATTGCCAACGTTGTTAGGATAATGGCTATTATAAATCCTATTGAGCTAAGTATGATGGTTTTGACATCTTCTTTATTTTCTCCTTTTGGAATATATTTATTCGTTACTCCAGTTATATTACCTCCATTGTTTTTAATTTCTCCAAAAGCATTATAGTTCACATTTCCATTAACAATGGCCCCGGAATTCAAAAACAAACCAACATTACTACTATCTTGTTCTTCTGAGTAAAAATTAATATTTTGATTAACTGTGCCATTTACTTTTAAAATACTACTCGTGACATCGAGACTACCAGCGACTATTCCATTAATGTTGATTTCTTGTCCCGTCGCAATCAAATCTCTTCCTATTGATCCATTTTTTTCAACGATTATAATTTTTCCGAAAGCAAGAACAGACCTTTCGATTTTGCCATTTATTTTTATTTCTTCAGATGCACATCTAATATTTCCGTTTATTTCTCCATTAATTATCACTTCCCTTCCAGCACAAATTAAATCACCGTTTATTTTTCCATTTACATATATCCTTTCTCCAAAAGCAAAAGCATCTCCGTTAACTTCATTATCAATAGTGACACTTGAACCAGCTAAAAAAGCATTACCTTCTATTGGCACTCCCTGAGAAAGAATACTCTCCCCTTCTGCCATCGTAATAGCTGAAGCTATTCCAAATGGAAGCATTATTGCTACAGCTAACAATGAATAAAAATATTTTTTCATATATTTATTTTATTAATTATAATTTACTTTAATTTAATTTCCTCCTACAATGACTGTTTGAATATTTATCATTTTTTTATATGCCTCGCATTTTTTTAATAAATAACTATGCGTGCCCTCTCCTACTACTTTTCCTTTTTCAAATACAATAATTTTGTCAGCATCTTTAATCGTTGAGAGCCGATGAGCAATAATAATCGTCGTTCTTCCTTTTGAAGCCTTTTCAATTGACTCCCTAATCATTGCCTCATTCTCAACATCTAAACTTGAGGTGGCTTCATCAAAAATAAGTATAGAAGGATTTTTAATTAATGCTCTTGCAATTCCTACTCGTTGTCTTTCTCCGCCTGAAAGTTTTATTCCTTTTTCTCCAACAAAGGTATCTACTCCATTTTCTAAATTATTTAAAAATCCGTCTATTCTTGCCATCTCTAAGGATTTTCGTAATTGAACGTCTTCAATGTTTTCATTTGTCCCAAAAAGGATATTGTACCTAAGTGTGTTATCAAACAATGAAACGTCCTGAGGAACAATTCCTATTTTTGATCGATAACTTAAAAGTGATAAGTTTTTGAGATCCTTGCCATCAATAAGAATTTTTCCTTTTTGAGGATCATAGGCTCTAACTAAAAGATTTATCAATGTGGATTTTCCTGCCCCACTATGTCCAACAATTGCTACTCTTTGCCCAGCTTCAATTATTAAATTTATACCCTTTAAAACATGCTCTCTATTTTTTTCTTTTTTAATTTTTAAAATCCCATCTTCATCAAACTCTTCCCTAGATGAATATTTAAAATAAATATCTTTAAATTCAATTCTTCCTTTTATTTCATTAACTATAATAGGATTATCTTTTTCTTTAATGTCTGATTCGATTTCCATAAGCGTAAAATAGTTTTTAATTGATTCATATTGTTGGGTGACACGCCTATGGATACTAGTCAAATACCCCATTCTGTCGAAAACCCTAAAAGACCAAGTGAATAGGACCATTAAAAATCCTGGAGTATAAACTCCGGCATAAACTAAATAAACTCCTACTACTAAGATAATGAATTTTGTAATGTCGGCGGCAAAGCTTCTTTTTTGCACAAAAGATGCAAAGGTTAGCCATACTTTTTTATTTAATTTATTTATTTTTTCATAGCTATGATCATATTCTTCCGAAATCTTTTTTTCTTTAGCGTTTACTTTAACTAATGAAGCGTTTCTTAAAAATTCGCTCTGCTGTTTATCTGATTCTACATATAATTCCTGAGTTTTCTTTAAATCTTCCCCTATCGCAAAATTTGAGTATATACTAATCCAAATAAAAATTGATATGCCAATTAAAATTATTAAACCAAAAATTGGTGCTACGATTAGCAGTCCGATTATTGTTACTAATAATTGCAAAAATATTGGAATAACTTCATAGATTAAATTGTATCCAAAATTTACTAAAGCTGTTTGTCCCCTATCAATTACGCTTTTTTTAATTCCAGAATTTTGATTTTCATGTTGGCCAATAGAAAATTTAAAAACTCTTCCATTGTAAGATTTGCTACGTTCTTGCTGATGTCGGAATCAAATTTTTGAATCTCTATTCTTTCTTTATAGTACGCAATGACCACGTCGCTTAGTAGGAATACGAGAAGGGCATAAAAACAAAGCCAAAGAACCTGATAAATATCATCTTTGACTATAATTCCATCGATTATTTTTCCATATATATATGGACCAAGGAGACCAAGAATTTCTTGAATTATCAACAAAAAAAGAATGGCAATTATTACCCCTAAGAATGGCCTGTAAATATCCTTTAGCTTTAGCAGGATTTGCCAAAATTTAAGGTTTTTATTTTTAGTTTGTATGTTTTCTTTTTTCAAAATATATTTCAGTCATTATCTTTATTTTGATTATAGCAAAAAAGTAATGATTAATAAAATTATTAAATAATTTAGTAGTAATGATTAAAAAAAACAGGACAATCTCCTGTTTTTTCTATTTTATAATTGCTTAACTTTTTTATTTAGTGACAACAGAAATAACACGTTCCTTGCATATTATTTGCACTGCAAGAAGTTATTGGAATCCCTGATCCATTATTACATGTCCAAGCCCATGGTCCATTTCCTGTGACGATACCAGCTGTTCCAATAGAGCAAAGATTTGTTGTTGGTGCAGAATAAAGATTTAATCCATGAGAAGACCCACAAACTGGGATACTTGATTTGTAAGCATAACATAAATCCGCAAACCCTCCATCACAACTTCGGCAAGTCCATGCCCAGCTACTTCCATTCCATATTGCAGATGAAGCAGCTCCAACGGAACACAATCCTGTTGTTGGGGCTATTGAATATATTCCCGATTCTGATGTTCCACATAGTCCATTAGTTATTTTGTTTGCACTACAGTTTGCAGTTGATCCGCCATTACTTCCATTACAAGTCCATGTCCATGGTCCTGATCCACTAATAGCACTAGCCGTTCCTAAACTACAAAAATTTGCTGTTGGAGCTGATGTAAAGTTTTGATTGTTTGATGAGCCACAAACACCATTAACTGGAGCAGCGGCACGACTAGCTGAACAATTCGCTGATGAACCACCATTACTTCCACTACAAGTCCATGAAGTTGAACTTCCTTGAGCTGGAAAAGCTGTGTTAGTTGATGTCCCAGATGCACATTGGGTATCTGAGCCATAACTGGTTATGTTATAAGCATAGGTTTTTCCGTTGGCTGAGCCGCAAGACCCATTGGTTGGAGTCACTCTAGTAAAACTAGCGGTATCGCAAAATATTGACCCTCCGCT
>JALNZJ010000043.1 GCA_023229485.1 bacterium
TGCTACTCTTTTCTTAAGCGAAGTCGCTTTTCCGACATAAACAAGCTCCCTCCCATGATAAAAAAGATATATACCAGAATTATCTGGCAGTTTTTTTATTTTTTTCCGAATCTCCATAATTGACTATTTCTTTTTCTTGATAACTCTTCGCAAATACTTACCAGTCCAGGTATCCCTTTGGCATATTTCTTCAGGAGTTCCTTCTCCAATCAACTTACCACCAAGGTCACCACCCTCTGGACCAAGATCGATTATCCAATCACAACACTTTATAAAATCCAAGTTATGCTCAATCACCAAAACAGTATTTCCTTGAGAAACTAATCGCTGAAGTAAAACTATTAATTTCTTAATATCGTCATAGTGTAACCCAGTTGTTGGCTCATCAAGCAAATACAAAGTCCTAGTTGTTCCATGTTTAGATAACTCACGACTCAGCTTTATTCTCTGAGATTCTCCTCCTGACAAAGTAGTTGCTGGCTGACCAAGGGTCAAGTATCCAAGACCGACCTCATTCAATACTTTTAATTTATCATTAATAAATGGAATTTCTCGAAAGAAAACTTCTCCATCTTCAATGGTCATATTAAGCACATCTGAAATATCTTTTTCTTTATAGTGAATAGCAAGTGTTTCCTTGTTAAATCTTTTTCCATGGCAAACATCACAATCAATTTCAACATTTGGCAAGAAATGCATCTCAATTTCAATACTTCCCTTCCCTTCACAATGCTCACATCTACCTCCAGGCTTATTAAAACTAAATCTACCCATATCATAACCTCTCATTCTCGACTCTGGCGTCATAGAAAAAATTTCTCTAACTTCGTCAAAAATCTTGGTATAAGTAGCGGGATTAGAACGAGGAGTTTTACCAATCGGGGCTTGATCAATCCTAATAACCTTGTCTAAATATTCAACATTTTTTACTTCCTTGACCTTAATATTACGCTTAACGTGATTAATCTTTCCAGTTATGTGTTGATGAATAATATTATTAAGCAGGGTTGATTTTCCTGATCCAGAAACTCCCGTTAAGCAAACAAATCTCCCAAGTGGAATATCAATATTAATATTCTTCAAATTATTCTCATGAGCACCAACAATCTTTAACTTCAATGTATCGCTATCAACTTTCCTTCTCTTTTCAGGAATGGATATCTCTTCTTCCCCCCTGAGATATTTTCCAGTTAAAGATTTTTTTGCACTTCCAAGCTGCAAGCAATTTAATACTTTTTTCTCCTCTTTTAGTGAAAGCAAATTCTCTAAAGTTCCAGAATAAGTAACTTCTCCTCCATGTTTTCCAGCCTTAGGCCCAAAATCCACCAACCAATCACTAGCCAAAATAGTGTCTTCGTCGTGCTCTACTACAATTATCGTATTTCCAATATCTCTCAAATTACATAATGTTTTTATAAGCATCTCATTGTCTCTCTGATGGAGTCCGATAGTTGGCTCATCCAAAACATACAATGCTCCAACTAATTTTGTCCCTACTTGAGAAGCTAACCTTATTCTTTGCGATTCTCCTCCAGACAAAGTTCCAGCCATCCTGTCCAAAGTCATATAATGTAAACCGACATCATGCATAAATTTTAATCGATTTTTTATTTCATTCAAAACAACTTCAGCAATTTCTCTTTCTTTTTTTTCAAGCTTTTCGCTTAATTTGGAAAAATTAATTATTGCATCACTTACACTCATCTCCGTAACCTCATAAATACTTTTTTTATCTATCTTCACGCTAAGAGCATTACTATTTAATCTTTTTCCTAAACATGCTGGACAAGGCTTAGAGCTAAATAAACTCTCGGTTCCAAGTCCGTGACATTCAGAACAAAAACCATATGGACTATTAAAACTAAAAAGTCTTGGCTCAATTTCGGGAAAACTAAAACCGCATTTTGGACAAGAAAATTCCGTACTAAATATTTGTTCTTCGTTATCAGAATAAACAACCGAACATAGGTTATTTGACATATCAATCGCATTTTCAATTGCCTCATTCAAGCGAAATTCGAAATCATCGTCAACTTCCGAATAAAATATTTTATCAATAACGATTTCAATTGTATGCACTTTCGTTTTTTCCAAATCAACTCGTTCCCTCAAGCTTTTTATTTTTCCATCAATCCTTACTTCTAAATAACCAGCCTCATATATATCCTGCAACATTTGAAAATATTCCCCTTTTCTGCCCCTAATTACGGGAGACAATATAGAAACTACGCCCTCTTTATTTTTCTCTTTAACGGCTAAGGTTATCTTTTCCCTTATTTCATCAATCGTCATTTTTTCGATTCCAATTTTACATTTTGGGCAATACGGCTTACCAATCCTTGCATATAAAACCCTAAGATAATCATAAATCTCAGTAATTGTTGCAACTGTTGAACGAGGATTAGAATTGTGAGCCTTTTGACTAATAGAAATAGCAGGAGATAATCCCTCAATTTCATCAACATTAGGTTTTTGCATCCCACCCAGAAACTGCCTCGCATAAGAAGATAAAGATTCAATATACCTTCGTTGACCTTCAGCAAAAATTGTATCAAAAGCCAAGCTTGATTTTCCTGAGCCAGAAAGTCCAGTAAAAACAATCATCTTATCTCGAGGAATCTCCAAAGAAATATTTTTTAAATTGTGCTCTTTTGCACCTTTAATAATAATTTTGTCTTGCATATTATTTTTTTCTTAATTCTTTTTCCAATTTATGAATTTCATCTCTAAGTATTGCCGCAAGTTCAAACTCTAAATTATCTGCAGCAGTTTTCATCTGTTCTTTTTTGTCTTTTATTATTTCTTTAAGCGGCCTATTGTCTCCCACCATATCCATTCGAAGAACCTCTTCCGAAAATCTTCGCTTTTTTCCCTTTTTATTTTCTAATCCAAGCTCTTCTAAAATATTTTTAATATTTTTCTCAATAGTTTTTGGAGTAATATTGTTATCTATATTGTACTTTATCTGAATAGATCTTCTTCTATCGGTTTCACTCATCGCTTTTTTAATAGATGCAGTAATATGATCCGCATAAAGAACAACCCTACCATTTACATTCCTAGCAGCACGTCCAATGGTCTGAACTAGACTAGTTTCATTTCTCAAAAATCCTTCCTTATCGGCATCAAGTACTGCCACAAAAGAAACTTCAGGAATATCTAATCCTTCACGAAGCAGATTAACACCGACTATCACGTCAATTTTTCCACGTCGAAGATCAGCGATTATATCAATTCTTTCCAAGGTTTTTATATCACTGTGAAGATACTTTACTCTTATTTTTTTCTTTTCCAAATGATCAGTTAGGTCTTCGGCCATTCTTTTTGTTAATGTTGTAACAAGCGTCTTCTCTCCTATCGCAACTTGATCCTGTATTCTAATTATAAGATCGTCTATTTGTGACAAATTATTCTTTGAAGAAACAACTGGTCTTATAATAACCTCCGGATCAATCAATCCTGTCGGTCTTACTATCTGCTCAACTATTTTTTCACTATCCTGGATTTCAAAATCGGTAGGAGTTGCTGATACATAAATTATTTTATTAGCTAGTCCCTGAAACTCCTTATACTGTAATGGTCTATTGTCATAAGCACTTGGAAGTCGGAATCCAAAATCAACTAAAGACTTTTTCCTAGCCTTGTCGCCGTTATACATCGCTCTAATCTGCGGCAATGTCGCATGAGACTCATCAATCACTACCAAAAAATCCTTTGCCGCTTCCTTGAAGTAGTCAATCAAAGTAAACGGAGGTTCACCAATTTTTCGTCCATCAAAGTGCCTAGAGTAATTTTCGATTCCTTGGCAATACCCCATATTTTCTATCATTTCCAGATCATACTTCACGCGTCGCTTAAGTCTTTCATATTCTAAAATTTTCCCCTCCTTTTCAAAAAATTTTAATTGTTCTTTTAGCTCCAGCTTAATATCTTCAATTGCAGTCTTTTTAACGCTCTCATTTATAACATAGTGTTTAGCAGGAAAAAGATTTACGTCACTAATTTCTTCAAGGACATTCCTTCTTATCGGATCAACTATTTCAATAATCTCAATCTTATCAGAAATTATAAACCTATAAATAACCTTCTGATTAACAGGCATTATTTCCAGAATCTGACCATGTAATCTAAATGTTCCAAATAACAAATCTGCATTCGTTCGCTCAAACTGCATGTCAATTAATTTTCTCGCAAGTTCTTGCCTGTTCACCTGTTGACCTTTCTCCAATGTCAAAATAATACTTTTATACTGTTCGGGAGATCCAAGTCCATAGATACAAGAGACTGATGCGACAATAACCACATCTTTTCTTGTCATAAGAGCCTGAGTACAAGCATGCCGCAATCTATCAATTTCTTCGTTTATTTGAGCCTCTTTTTCAATATAAGTGTCAGTATTGACCATGTATGTTTCCGGCTGATAGTAATCATAATAACTCACAAAATATTCAACGGCATTTTTAGGAAAAAACTCTCTAAATTCGTTACAAAGTTGAGCTGCTAAAGTTTTATTATGCGAAATCACCAGAGTTGGCTTCTGGATACGTTGTATGACATTGGCGATAGTAAAGGTTTTTCCTGAACCAGTAACACCCAATAAAGTCTGCTTATCTAAACCTTTTTCCCATCCATCCACCAAATCATTTATGGCCTTAGGCTGATCACCCTGAGGCGTCATGTTCGCCATTAATTCAAATTCCATACCTGAAAGCTCATCCTATCATTTTTTACATTTTTTGCAATACATAATAAAACAAAATAGCCTAAATTTAACTTATCAAAGCTTACCATTTTGGCCATAGGCTAATCAGATATGTCATTTTCTAACAAAAACACATCTCAAAAATAATAGAATACCAAAATAAAATCTTCCAATTATTCGCCAATCATACATACCCCTTGCCTCGGCACATAATGAGAAGTAAATCGCCTCTTCTTTACTGAACCATCTCTATACTCAACTTTATAATCAAAGTAAGCATCAACCCCTAAGTAAGCACTATAAGTACACTTTACTACATCGGTCGGAAGGCTTTTTGTCGTTATCATTCTTGCTGGTTTAGGATTAACAACATTATAAACAACAGACTTTCCTTTTGTAATAACTCTCTCGTCACTCGTACCCCATAATTCAATGGTCAACAACGAATTGACAATTTTGGACTGTATCAAAACATAATTACCAGTATCATTAACAAACCTAAAATCAGGAAAAGGATCATAAACAGAAGCGTCTGTTCCGGCCGGATAATAATAAGGCATATTATAAGAATGATTTTGCCTCATCGTTATCGGAAGCCCAGAATTAAGAACGGATCTAAAAAAAGTAGTACTTAGATGACATACACCACCACCATATTCTTGAGCTATATTTTTGCCATTTATTACTATCTCTTTTGAGTATCCATTAGTTCCATCAATTGGTGAAAGATTTTTTATTGTAGAAAACTCCTCATTTGGTGCTATTAATAAGCCATTTATCGCATTTGAAGCATTTGTTATATTTTTAATTCGGCTAGCGGTTGATCCAGCAAAAGATAATGAACTCTGTCCTATAATTTCTCTTATTCCCAGCATACCTCCATTTTCATTCCTAACATCAGAAGGAGCTGATGTTTTTTTAACTAAAAGATCCAAACTACTAATATTATTAATAGGAATTCCAGCTAATAAATTAGAAACCCGATCAATATCGAGAGAGACTCCATGACTACCAGCCTCAAAATTTTTCACCTTTCCATTTTCAATAGAAAATTTTGGCATTGTCGGCTCAATATCAATCAAGGAAGCAATTTCCTCTTTTAAAAATAAAGAAATTTTATCCTTATCTAGATATAAATTAATTTTATTCCCCTTCTCGCCCATCTCTTTTTCGAGCTTAATCCAGGAAAGTAACCTATCCTTTTCTATACTCCATTCCTCTCCCCGATAAGTCAAAACTATCGGGGCTAAGCTAACTACATAAACGACCGCCTCCCTCATTTCAAAACAATCATTCTTTGATATATAAGGAGTACTTTTAGCGGCTACTAATCGAATGCTTGAAAAATTAAATTGGCTTAAGTTATTTTTTAATATAGAAACTGTTTGTTCATAATCAATCCGGCTTCCAAAATATTCCGGCTCTATCAATAAATTATTATTCTCGTCAAAAAAATAAAAAGCATTACTAGACTCATAAATATAAAATTTATTCTTTAAATTTTCAGAAATTTTATTTTCATTAATATTAAAAACCAAAGAATTATTACTATGTTTTCCAATTAAAAATAATTCCAATCTTTTTTTAAAATTATTTAAAAAACCGTCGTTTCTTCCCACCGAAAAAACATTTTCAACAGTCTTGTCTATCCTAAAATCAATCAAAACCTCATTTAGTTCTCCATCCAAAAAAGAATTAATTGGATAGATAATAGTACTATCAGTATCAAAATAAAATCGTATGCCATCTTGCTCAACCAAAGCGATATTATTAGAAATTATTTCACTTACCTCAATAGCAGTTTTCCCACCAACATCAATACTACCAACATAAATATTTGGATAAACTTTGTCGCGATAATAGTTTTCTGTATAAAAATAAAATAATACACCAAGTAATATCAAGACAATGATAAAAGACAAAAAAATTGATCTCACTATTTTTC
>JALNZJ010000044.1 GCA_023229485.1 bacterium
TTAGAAAGTAAAAAAGAGAAAGTAAAAGAAAATGAGATTATTTCAAAAGAAGTAAAACCGGCAAAAAAAACACGAAAGAAAGCTTCCTTGAAAAAGAAAGGAGAAAAAATAACAGAAAAATCAAAAGAAGAAATTGTACCAATAGTTAAAAAAGAAAAATTAGAATCAGTTGAAAATGGCAACAATGTTGAAGATAAGGAAATAAGAAGAAATGCTCTTCAGGTAAAAGAAATTGAACGCTTGGAAAGAGAAGAAGAGGATAGTAAAGAAAAGATGTTTGATATTCCTGCATTTTTACGAAAAGAAAAAAAGAATTAATTATTTTTTAAAATAGTTTTTACAAGTTAAAAATAAAATTATATAAAAAAATGAAGCTAGACGTCAAAAAAGCAATTTTCCCAATAGCTGGCATGGGTACGAGATTTTTACCTTTATCAAAAACTCTTTCCAAAGAGATGATACCGCTTTTAGATAAGCCTCTTGTTCAATATTCAGTAAAAGAAGCTTATGATTCTGGTATTAAAGAAATACAATTTGTAACAAGGACGAAACAAAAGGAAGCTTTGGAATATTTTTCTAAAAATAAGAAGTTAGAGGATTTTTTGGCTGAAAAAGGAAAAAAAGAGGAATTAGAATTGCTTCGTAGCGTGAATGCTTTTAATATAGATTTTTCTTCAGTCGTACAAAAGGTTCCGGCTGGAGACGCTAGTGCAATTTATCGAGCAAAGGATTTTGTGGGAAAGGAGCCTTGCGGTGTATTTTTTTGTGATGATGTTATCCATTCTGAAGACCCAGGACTTTCTCAATTGATAGAAGTTTTTAAAAATTGCCAATGTCCTGTATTTGGATTAAAAAAATTACCTAAAGATAAATTACATAGTTATGGCGTGGTGGAGGGAGATAAAATTGCTAATGGTTTTTATAAAGTTAAAAAAGTTGTTCAAAAACCAAAAAATGGTGAAACTGATTCTGATTTAGCAATCATGGGAAGAATGATATTAACTTCTGATGTTTTTGATTATATGACAAAGCATAAGAAATTATTGCAAAAAGATTTTTCTATTGTGCAGATATTAGGAATGATGGTAAATGAAGGAAAGCCAGTTTATGGATATGAAATAAAAGGAGATTGGCTTGAATGTGGAAGTCGCTCTTCGTGGCTTAGATCATTTTTGTTTTTACTTTTAAGAGACCCTAAATTTGGGCCAGAGACTCGTGAATTTTTAAAAAATGTTAAGTTTTAAAAAAATGATTTACGATCTTATTATTATCGGATTGGGGCCTGCTGGAATAACTGCAGGTATTTATGCGAAGAGGCAAAATCTTGATTGTTTAGTGGTGGGAAAATCTTTTGGAGGACAAATGATGAATAAATCTGTTGATATTGAAAATTATCCAGGATTTGAAAAGATATCAGGATTTGATTTAATGGAAAAAATGAGGGAACAGCTCGTGCAAAAAGGAGTACAGATAATAGAGGATGAGGTTTTAGAAGTTAAAAAAAAAGATAATTTTTTTAAGGTAACATTAAGCTCAAAAGAGTTTCATAGTAAATCAATAATTATTGCTACTGGTTCTAGTTATCGATGCTTGGGGGTTGAGGGTGAGAATAACTACTTGGGACGTGGAGTTAGTTATTGCACTACTTGTGATGGTCCATTATTTCGAAACAAGGTCGTTGCTGTAATTGGCGGAGGGGAGGCAGGATTTGAGGCTGCAAGATTTTTATCTTCTTATGCTAGCAAGGTTTATATATTAGAAAAAGGGATAGAAGTGTTAGCTTCAAAAAGTAATCAAGAAATAGTGAGTTCTCTCTATCCAAAAATTGAAGTAATTCTTGAGGTGGAAATGAAAAAAATTGAAGGAGAAGAGATGGTAAAAAAAATTGTATTTAAAAAAGGAGAAGATGAAATAATATTACCAGTTGATGGTGTTTTTATTCAGATTGGATATGTCCCAGCAAGTAGTATTTTTAATGGGTTAGTGGATTTAAGTAATCGAAATGAAATTTTAATCAATAAGGAAACTTGCGAAACGAGCACTCAAGGGATATTTGCCGCAGGAGATGTAAGTGATGGAAAAGTAAAGCAAATTGTTGTTGCTTGCGGTGAGGGTGCGAAGGCAGCGATGTCTGTATATAAATATTTAAATAAAAAATAATGTCAATTATAAAATCAATTAAAGCTAGAGAAATACTTGATTCGAGAGGAAATCCAACTGTTGAGGTTTGCGTGGAAACGGATGACGGTTTTTTTGTTGACAGTGTTCCATCTGGAGCATCTACAGGAGTAAATGAAGCATTGGAATTGCGAGATGGAGACAAAGCTAGATATGGAGGTAAGGGAGTTTTGAATGCAGTAAAAAATGTTAATACAATCATTGCCTCAAGCGTTGTTGGATTGGACTCAAAACAACAAAAAGAAATTGATGAATTAATGATTAAACTTGATGGCACTGAAAATAAATCAAATCTTGGAGCAAATGCAATCTTGGGGGTGTCTATGGCAGTTTGTAGGGCGGGAGCAAAAGCGAATAATTTGCCACTTTATAAATATATTGCTTTTTTGGCACAAAATAATGATCAATTATTTTTACCAAGAGGAGGTTTTAATATTATAAATGGAGGTGCTCATGCTGGAAATGAATTAGATTTTCAAGAATTTATGATTGTTCCAAACGCTTCTACTTTTGCAGAAAACGTAAGAATTGCTTCAGAAACTTATTACTACTTAAAAGAAGCTATCAAGACTAGTTATTCAAATATAGCAACGAATGTAGGAGATGAAGGAGGGTTTGCCCCTCCAATAGAACTACCCGATATTGCACTTGCCACTATTATGAAATCAGTTGAATCAAAGGAAATTTCTTTTGATATTATTATGGATGTCGCTGCTTCTCAGTTCTCGAAGGATGGGTATTATAGTACTAAGATGGGAGTTTTCACTACCGAAGACTTATTGGAATATTACAATAACTTAGTTGAAAAATATCCTATTATTGGGATTGAAGATCCTTTTGCAGAGGATGATTGGCAGGGATTTGAAAGTATTACCAAGGAGCTTGGCGGCAAGATTATGATTATCGGAGATGACTTACTTGTAAGTAATCCTAAAATTATAAAAGAAGCACAAGAAAAAAATGCTTGCAATGTAGCGTTATTGAAAGTCAATCAAATTGGTTCTGTTTCAGAAATTATTGAAGCTGCTAATTTGGCGAAATCTTATGGATGGAAGCGAATGGTTTCTCATAGATCGGGAGATACGATTGATGATTTTATTGCTGACTTTGCGGTTGGTATTGGTGCAGAGTTTATAAAGTCAGGAGCACCGGTCAGGGGTGAAAGATTAGCAAAGTATAATAGATTGATGAAAATCGAAATGGAATTATTATAAGCAATAAATAAATCTGATAAAAAATAGAAAATTTTACTTTTATTGTATTTATTTTTTCTTTAAAACGGGGTACAGCAAAAATTATTTTTGCCATATAGTATGTTAATATTTTGTTTATAGGGTCCTGCGAGGGCGAAGGTTTAATATTAAACCTTTATAGCGATTGGAATTTTTGAAATTGTACATGGAATTGTATTAATGTCAGTGATTTTTAGGAGGTATTGTTAAAATGATAAGGCGGAAGTAAGATTAATTTGATAATTAAATTATAAATATAAAAAAATGCCAAAAGTAAGATTATTTTCTACACCAATTTGTCCTTACTGTATGACCCTTAAAAGGTTTTTAACGGAAAAGGGGATTGAATTTGAAGCAATTGACGTAACTCAAGATATTAAGGCCCAGGATGAAATGATTGAAAAGACAAAACAATCTACTGTTCCAGTTTTAGATATTGGTGGAGAGTTTATTGTTGGTTTTGACCGAGAATTAATTATTAAAAAATTAAATATTAAAGATTAAGTGAACAAGGGGAAATATCTCTTCGTTTGTTTTTTGAAAAATGAGTTTGCAGCTAAAATTTTTTTATAGTAAGATATGACTTATATAGAGCAAAATAAAATATTTATTTAAAAATTATGGCAAAAAAAATAGCAATAAATGGTTTTGGTAGAATAGGTAGATGTGCATTAAAAGCAATCATTGAAGATGAGCTTGATGTTGAGGTTGTTGCTATTAATGATTTGACAGATAGTGCCACATTAACACATTTATTTAAATATGATACTGTTTATGGGGCTTTTGCTCATAATATTGTATCAAAAAAGGACTCTATTAGTATTGATGGGAACGAAATAAAATTATTTGCAGAGAGAGAACCAGAAAATCTTCCTTGGAAAAGCCTTGGAATTGATGTTGTGTTGGAGTGTACAGGAGAATTTACGAAAAAGGAAGATGCTATGCGTCACATAAATGCAGGAGCAAAAAAAGTTATTATTTCTGCTCCAAGCAAGTCCGATGATGTTCCTTCATATGTTATTGGAATTAATCATAAAGAATATAAGGGTGAGCCTATTATTGATATGGGCTCTTGTACGACAAATTGCCTTGCTCCGATTGTAAAAGTTTTGGAAGATGAATATGGAATTGTAAATGGTTTTATGACTACTGTTCATTCTTATACTAATGATCAAAGAGTATTGGACTTGCCCCATAAAGATTTGAGGCGTGCTAGAACAGCTGCTGAAAATATTATTCCTACAAGCACTGGTGCCGCAAAAGCAATTCATAAAGTAATACCTACCGTAAAAGGAAAGTTAGACGGATTTGCAATTAGGGTTCCTACTCCAGTTGTGTCGGTTATTGATCTTACTTGTATAATTAAAAAAGAGACAACAATCGAAGACCTTATTAAAATTTTTAGAAAAAAGAGTAAAAGTGGAGATTTAAAGGGAATACTTTTTGTTGAAGATGAACCGTTAGTTTCTTCTGATTTTATTGGCAATCCCTATTCATCAATTTTGGATGTAGAATTTACGAAAGTTAATAAGAACATGGTAAAGCTTTTAGCTTGGTATGATAACGAATGGGGGTATTCTTGTCGGTTAGCAGAATTGGCCGAATTCGTAGCAAAAAAAACAAAAAAATAGCTTAAAAAATAGAAATCCTTGCCGTAAACTGGCAAGGATTTTTTCTTGTCAAATCTGCATATTTAATGTATTATCTAAGCAATGGAGAAAAAAAGTTTATTAAATGAAGTTATAGATTTAGGAAAGATTGTTTTAATCGCTCTCGTAATAGTAATACCTATACGGATTTTTGTATTTCAGCCTTTTATGGTAAGTGGAGCTTCAATGGAGCCAAATTATCATTCTACTGATTATTTAATTATTGATGAGCTTTCGTATCGCTTTAATCAGCCAGCAAGGGGAGATGTGATTGTATTTAAATATCCTAAAAATACTGACTTGAAATACATAAAACGAATAGTTGGGTTTCCGGGAGAAACCGTGGATATAAAAGATGCTAAAATTTCTATAACGGCAACTGATGGTACCGTAACTACTCTTAATGAAGGTTATTTACCAGAAGAGTCAATAACTTCTTGGATAAGGGGGGCTACCTATGGTCCAATTGTTTTAAAATCAGATGAGTATTTTGTTTTGGGAGATAATAGAAATTATTCTGCCGATTCACGATCATGGGGAGTATTACCAAAAAATAATATTATTGGAAAAGTTGCTTTTACGTTTTCTGTTACTAATTTATTAAATAAAAAAACAGAAACTAATAAAGAAAGTTACTAATTTTTAAATTTAAATTTATGGGTAAGCTAAAATTCCAAACACCAACTGGAATGCATGACATTCTCCCAGAAGATCAGGCTTATTATCAAAAAATTTTCGAAACTGTCAAAAAATTTTTCGATTATTATGATTATTCAAGAATTGAAACTCCTATTTTAGAATCAGCAGATCTTTTTATTCGCAGTATTGGAGAGAATACTGATATTGTAGAGAAAGAAATGTATAGTTTTAAAACAAAAGGGGGAGATGCAGTTGTAATGAGGCCCGAAGGAACCGCTCCAACAATGAGAGCATATTTTCAAAATGGAATGGTTTCAATGCCTCAGCCAGTAAAGCTTTGGTATTATGGTCCATTTTTTAGATATGAAAGACCTCAAGCTGGAAGGTATCGACAGTTTTTTCAATTTGGCTCTGAGGTAATTGGTGATTCTGATTCTCTTTTTGATACACAGACAATTATAATTCTTTATAATATTTTAGAAGATTTAAAAATTAAGAATTTAATTATCAGAATAAATTCTATTGGTGACGAGAATTGTAGAGGGGAATATAAAAAGGCGTTGGCAAAGTTTTTGAAGAATAAAAAAACTGACTTATGTAAAGATTGTCAGAATCGTTCAAAAACTAATGTACTTCGAGTTCTTGATTGTAAGAATCCGAAATGTCGAGAAATAATAGCCCAAGCTCCGCAAACAATGGATTTTCTTTGTGAAGATTGTAAAACTCATTTAAAAGAGGTTCTAGAATATTTAGATGAATTAAAAATTCCTTATATCTTGGATCCATTTTTGGTAAGAGGGCTGGATTATTATACAAAAACTGTTTTTGAGGTTGAAATACAGGATAATGCTGGAGGTAGGCAAGAGGCCTTGGCAGGAGGTGGAAGATATGATATCTTAGGAAAAGCTATCGCAGGAGA
>JALNZJ010000045.1:0-6119 GCA_023229485.1 bacterium
GTTGGATTACATGTCGGCCACTTTAAGGGTTATGTTGCAACAGATATTGTTGCTCGCATAAAAAGAATGCAGGGATTTGAAGTATTGCATCCAATGGGTTGGGATGCTTTTGGTTTACCAGCAGAAAATTTTGCTATTAAGACTGGAATACATCCAGAAATAACTACTGCAAAGAATATCGAAAATATAAAATATCAGATGAAGATCGTCGGCCTTAGTTATGATTGGGATAGAGAATTGACTACAACTGATAAGGATTATTATAAATGGACTCAATGGATATTTTTGAAATTATACGAAAAAGGGTTGGCATATAAAAAATTATTGCCAATAAATTGGTGCCCAGCTTGTAAAACCGGCCTTGCTAATGAGGAGGTAGTAGATGGAAAATGCGAAAGATGTGGAGCTGAAACAACTAAAAAAGATATTGAACAGTGGATACTTAGGATTACTAAATATGCCGATAGGCTTCTTGAAGATTTGGATGGTCTTGATTGGCCAGATAAGATAAAAGAAATGCAGAAGAATTGGATTGGTAGAAGTGTCGGATGGGAGATTGATTTTGGTGTTGAAGATACGGGAAAGATAATAACAGTATTTACCACAAGAGTAGATACTTTATTTGGCTGTACTTATGTTGTTATTGCTCCAGAATCTCCTTTAATTCTGGAATTGAAAGAAAAAATTTCTAATTGGATTGAAGTTGTTGATTATATTGAGAAAGCAAGAAGTAAGAGCGATTTAGAGCGAATAAGCGAAGTTAAGAATAAAAGTGGAGTTAAATTAGAAGGGATTAAGGCGATAAACCCAATAAACGGAAAAGATGTTCTTGTGTTTGTAGCTGATTATGTACTTGCTAGTTATGGTACTGGAGCGGTAATGGCTGTTCCTGCTCACGATGAAAGAGATTTTGAATTTGCAATAAAATATGATTTGCCGATTATTGAAGTTGTAAAATCTAAAGATGGCAAATCCAATGTTTCTGATTCTGCCTTTACTGCGGATGGGTTTTTGATTAATTCAGATAATTTTTCGGATATGGATTCGGAAAGTGCTCGGCAGGCAATTGGTGAAAATTTGAAGGAAGAAGGTTTTGGCCGAGAGAAAGTAAATTATAAATTACATGATTGGCCATTTTCTAGACAAAGATATTGGGGTGAACCGATTCCAATTATTCATTGTAGTGAATGTGGAATAGTACCTCTTGAGGAAAATGATTTGCCTTTGACCTTACCGCACGTTGACAAATATGAGCCAACTGGTACGGGCGAGTCTCCCTTGGCTGTGATTGAAGATTGGGTAAATGTAAAATGTCCGAAGTGTGGAGGATTGGCAAAAAGAGAAACAAATACAATGCCACAATGGGCTGGAAGCTGTTGGTATTATCTAAGATATCTTGATAACAAAAACAACAAAGTATGCGTAGATAGTGAGAAGGAGAAAAGATGGATGCCAGTTGATTTATATGTGGGTGGAGCCGAGCATGCTGTTTTGCATTTATTATATTCTAGATTTTGGCATAAATTTTTGTTTGATATCGGAGTCGTTTCGACTAAAGAGCCATTTCAAAAATTAAGAAATATTGGACTTGTGCTTGCTTACGACGGACAAAAGATGTCTAAGTCAAAAGGTAACGTGGTGTCTCCTGACAGTGTAGTTGAAGAATATGGTGCGGATACCCTCAGGGCTTACGAAATGTTTATGGGGCCCTTTGATCAAGCCATAGGCTGGAACGAACAGGGACTTAAGGGGGTAAATAGATTTTTGAATAGGGCATGGGATTGTATAATTGAATCAAAGAATGTTGCTGAAAGTACGGAAGAGATCGTTTCAGAAACAAATAAGTTAGTTAAGAAGGTTTCTGAAGATATCAATAAGATGAAGTTTAATACTCCAATCGCGTTTTTTATGGAGTATGTAAATTTTATTTCTGATAATAAGGAAGGCTTTGGAAGTAATTCAGCAAAAGTATTTTTGAAATTGTTATTTCCATTTGTTCCTCATCTTAGCGAAGAATTGTGGCACATTATTGGTTGTCAAGGTTTGGTTTCGGATCAGGCTTGGCCAATTGCAAATGAATCATCGATAAAGAATGAGAGTGTCGTATTAGTGGTGCAGATAAATGGAAAAGTGAGAGATAAGATTGTATTTGATCATGATATAAATCAGGAGGAGGCTGAGGAGGCGGTGAGAAGTAATGAAGCGATAAAAAAGTGGATTGAAGGGAAAGAAGTTAGAAAAATTATTTTTGTAAGAGGAAAATTAATAAACATCGTTGTTTAGCTTTTATTGTTGTGTTTATAATCGAGGTTTTTAAAAACATGAATCAAGGTTTGACCTTGGAGGCTAAAATAAGATAATTGTAAACTATATAACTATGTGTGGTATTGTTGGATATATTGGTAAAAATCCTGCATTGCCGATTCTGTTTTCGGGATTGGAAAGGCTGGAGTATAGAGGATATGACTCTTTTGGATTTTGTGTTTTGAATAACAATAAAATTGATTTTTTGTGTAAGGAAAAAGGAAAAATATCCGATCATTGCCATCTAAGAGACTCTAAGAGCGTGGGTACTGTTGGTATTGCTCATACGAGGTGGGCGACTACTGGACTGGTGACAAAAGAAAATGCTCATCCACACTGTGATTGTAAGGAGGAAATATTTATTGTCCATAATGGAATAATTGAGAATTATAAAATTCTTAAAGAAAATTTAGTAAAAGAAGGGCATAAATTTATTTCGGAAACTGATACTGAGGTATTAGCTCATTTAATTGAAAAATACTTTGAGGGAAATTTGGAACAGGCAGTAAAATTAGCATTAAGAGAGGTTCGTGGAACTTATGGAATTGCAGTTGTTTCACCAAAATATCCTAATAAAATGGTTGCGGCCAGGATGTCATCACCACTTTTGATTGGCGTTAATAGTGATGAATTTATCGTAGCATCTGATCCGTCGGCTATAATTACTAGAACGAGGCAAATAATCCATCTTGATGACGATGAAATCGCAGTGCTTACTCCTGATAATTTTGTAATTTCAAAACAAGAAAGAGAAAGTTCTTCATGGAGTGTCCGAACAAAAAAAATAGAAACTATTGAATGGAATTTAGAGGAGGCAGAAAAGAGCGGATATAAACATTTTATGATGAAGGAGATAATGCAGGAGCCTTCGACTATTGAAGATGCAATTCGTGGGAGATTATATTTTGAAGGCGGAAATGTGAAATTGGGAGGATTTGAGAATGTGGAAGATAGACTTCGAGATGTTTCTAGCTTAGTATTAATCGGTTGTGGGACTGCTAATTATGCATGTAAAGTTGGAGAATATATGCTTGAGGAGTATGCGGGTATTCCTACTGAGACGGATATTGGATCGGAGTTCCGATATAGAAAATCTTTGTTTAGTAAAAATGCGGCTGGAATATTCGTTTCGCAGTCAGGTGAAACTGCCGATACCTTGGCTGCTCTTCGAGAGATGAAAGAAAAAGGTTTATTAACATTGGGGGTCACTAATGTTGTTGGATCTAATCAAGCTAGAGAAACTGATGCAGGTGTATATACCAGATCAGGACCAGAAATTGCGGTTGCTTCAACAAAGGCTTTTATTGGACAGCTAACAACCTTGGCCTTGATAACTGTTTATCTTGGAAGGCAACGAGAAATGGCTCTTGTAATGGGAAATAGAATTATTGATGAAATATCAAAATTACCTGAGTTAGCTCAAGAAGTTTTGGATACAAAAGAAGACATTAAAAGAATTGTAGGAAAGTATATAGATTATAAGGATTTTTGGTATATCGGTAGAAAGTATAATTATCCGATTGCACTTGAGGGAGCTTTAAAATTAAAAGAAGTGTCTTATGTGCATGCTGAGGGAACTGCTGGCGGAGAATTGAAACATGGTCCACTTGCCTTGATTGATGAGAATTGTCCAACGATTGCTATATGTCCAAGTGATTCGGTATATGAAAAAATGATTTCTAACATTGAAGAAATAAAAGCAAGAAACGGAAAGGTAATAGCGATTGCGACAAAAGGGAATGAAGATATTAAAAAAATCGTAGATGATGTAATTTATATACCAAAAACGTTGGAAATGTTAACGCCAATATTGTCTGTTATTCCTTTGCATCTGTTTTCTTATTATTTTGCTGATGCACTTGGAAAAGATATTGACAAGCCAAAAAATTTGGCGAAGAGCGTGACGGTTGAATAAATAAATTAAAACTCGCATTTAGTGCGAGTTTTTGTAAAAAAAAGAGACTTTGTGTCTCCATTTAATCATTGCTTTTCCGTCGATAAAAGGCAGTACATTTTTTCAGTTCGCTAATTCGCATAACTGATTCTGCCTTTCTGTCTGGCGGAATGTTAAAAGCAATTTTTATTTTCCAATTCCAAACTTTTCGTTTTAGGAACCTAAGACGAAATACGAGATATTTGGAAATATCCTTGAGTTTTTTTGTAAATTCTATCAATTCTATCATTTAAAATTACCGAATGAATTTTGATATAAATATATTTTTTTGTCAATATATAAGGGCTTGATTTTATTGTATTTTTAGTGTAATGTTTATGCATTGAAGTAGAAAATCGTATTCTAAATAATTTGTCCGTGGCTACTGGCAAAGAATATTGTCAGTTATTATTTAGTTATTTGACATTTTACTCTTTATTTGATATTTTAATTGCATTAGATTTCTATTTTTATAGGAATGCAATAACGATTTCCGCTTGCGGAGATATAAGAGATTTGAGTTTGATATTTTATTATGCCAACAATTCATCAATTAATTAAAAAAAATAGAAAACCATTAAAGAAGAGAATTAAATCTCCTGCTTTAGGCTTTGGATTTAACCCTATCTTGAATAGGCCAAAAAAATATTCTTCTTCATTTAAGAAGGGTGTTTGTTTAAAAGTCTTTACTACTACTCCTACAAAACCTAACTCGGCTTTAAGAAAAGTTGCTAGAGTGAAATTAGGAAATGGAATGGAAGTTACTGCCTATATTCCCGGAGAAGGTCATAATCTTCAAGAGCATTCGATTGTAATGATAAGGGGTGGAAGAGTAAAAGATTTGCCTGGTGTAAGATATCACATTATAAGAGGTACTTACGATTGTGCTGGAGTGCAAGGACGAAAGAAGGAGCGAAGTAAGTATGGTGCTAAAAAACCAAAAAAATAAAAAAATATGGCAGGTTATAAATTCAAAAGAAAAATAATCAATCCAGATTTAGTTTATAATGATGTAATAGTTGCTAAATTTATTAATCAGATAATGATGAATGGGAAAAAGACTATTGCTCAAAAGATAGTATATGGAGCGTTTAATATTATCAAAGAAAAAACTAGTCAGGAACCCTTAGATGTATTCCGGACAGCTATTCAGAACGTTTCTCCCATCTTGGAGGTAAAACCAAAGAGAGTAGGAGGAGCTACTTATCAGGTTCCAATGGAAGTAAAAGCGAATAGGAGGTTAAGCTTGGCGATGAAATGGATGATTGCCACCTCACGAGCCAAAAAGGGGAGATCGATGAGAGAAAAATTGGCGGAAGAGTTGATTGAAGCATCCAAAAATTCTGGTGCTTCCGTAAGGAAGAAGGAAAATGTCCACAAAATGGCTGAGGCCAATAGGGCATTTGCTCACTTCGCATGGTAATCAGAAACAAGCAAGACCTATTTTATTAAGTTAAAATAGGTTTTGTATTATCTGAGCTGAACAGACCTTACATTACCTTTTAGGTGTGAGTAAGCGAGAATGACAAATTATTTAATTTATAAGTAAAAATCAAATTGTATGTCTAGACAATACCCAATTGAAAAATACAGGAATATTGGTATTATTGCCCATATTGATGCGGGGAAAACAACAACTAGTGAAAGAGTTCTTTTTTATACTGGAGTTTCCCATAAAATAGGTGAGGTCCACGAGGGTGCTGCTACTATGGATTGGATGGAGCAAGAAAGAGAGAGAGGTATTACCATTACTTCTGCTGCAACTACTTGTTTTTGGTGTCCTGGAGATTATTTAAAAAAGGAAAAAAAGGATGAATATCGTTTAAATTTGATTGATACTCCTGGACATATTGATTTTACTGCTGAGGTGCAACGAAGCTTG
>JALNZJ010000045.1:6129-6455 GCA_023229485.1 bacterium
TGAGAGTCCTTGACGGAGCGGTTGTGGTATTTGATGGTGTGGCAGGAGTGGAAGCTCAGTCTGAAACTGTTTGGAGACAAGCTGATAAATACCAGGTTCCAAGAATTTGTTTTGTAAATAAACTTGATCGTTTAGGGGCATCATTTGAGAGAAGTCTTAATTCTATTTGGACTAAATTGACTAAGAATGCTATTGCACTTCAAATGCCAATTGGAGAAGAAGCAGATTTTGATTCCATTATTGATTTGATTGAAATGAAGCATGTTACTTTTGAAGGTGAAATGGGAAAGGACGTTGTAAAATCTGAAATACCCGCTAATTTGCTT
>JALNZJ010000046.1:0-3802 GCA_023229485.1 bacterium
TTTCCTTTTGACACCTTTTATTTTGACTGAAAATAAAGTAAGGCAAATTTTCAGCAGAAAATTTGTGTATGGCAAAAGGAAAGCATTTAAAAAAGAATTACGACACCATTCCAAATTTTACACGTCCTCTACCAACACCTCTTCTACTTCGTTCGCAACAATCTTAGCAACATCATCTCTTACATCAGCTTTTCCCGTCACACTAATAATTTTATTTTCAACAAACAAATCAGGATTTTTTGCCAACATAGTAGGGAATATTACGATTTCCATTTTATCGGTCAAATCTTCAATTTTTATAAACATCATTTGATCGCCCTTTTTTGTCATAATTTTTTTAACCTCGGCTATTATTCCAATTACCGTTACCGATTCGCCTCTATAAATATGCTTTTCGTTATTATTAGTCGAAGCACTCCTAATGCCAAGTAAATCATTACTTAATTTTTTAATCGATGTCGCATTTTTATCCAAAAATCCTTTCATCTTTTGCAAAGGATGTCCACTAATATATAATCCTAGTAATTCTTTCTCCCATGTTAATCTTTCTTTTTCGCTTATCTCAGGTGCATCGTCTAAAGTAATATTTGAATTAAAAGAACTTTCGCTCCCAGTTCCGCCAAACAAATCAAACAATCCCTTTTGACCACTCTCTTTTATTTTCTGATTCTTCTTCGTCCAATCCATCAGTCTTTCCAAATTGTGGAATATTTTATTTCTATTTTCAAGTGAGTCAAAAGCACCCGCTCTTACTAAACTCTCCAAGGATTTTTTATTCAAAACCTTACTATCAGAACGACTAAAAAAATCATGAATATCCTTAAATGGTCCGCCACGCTTTCTTTCAGTTATATTAAGCTCAACCACTCCATCTCCCACATTCTTAATAGCCGAAAGACCAAACCTAATTTGATTCTTATTTGGAACCACACTAAAATCCTTATAACTTTCATTTATATCAGGTGGCAATACCTCAATTTTCATTTTTTTACACTCATCAATTAATGTTGCAACTCTTTCAATGTCACCACCTTCAGCAGTAAGCAATGCTGCCATATATTCAACCGGATAATTAGCTTTTAAGTAAGCAGTTTCATAAGCGATTACTGCATAGCAAGCCGCATGACTTTTATTGAATGAATATCTTGCAAAGGGTTCTATCCAACTCCAAATCTCCTCGCCAATCTTCTTTGGTATTTCATTTTTCACCATCCCATTTACAAACTTTTCCTTCTGCTCCATTAATAGTTTTTCATTCTTCTTTCCAATAGCTTTTCGAAGTATATCAGCTTCAGATAATGTAAAGCCGGCCATATCTGTTGCAATACGCATAATCTGTTCTTGATACAAAGGAATGCCGTAAGTATCAGCAAGCAATAATTTCAATTTTGGATGGATATATTTTACTTCCTTTACTTTATTTTTGCCGGCAATATAATCGGGAATATGTTGCATTGGCCCAGGACGATACAATGCCACCATAGCAGTAATATCTTCGATTCCAGTTGGTTTTAATTGCTTCAAATATCTTCTCATTCCATCCGACTCCAGCTGAAATACTCCAATACAATTTCCTTCCTGTAATAGTCTGTAAGTTTTTTTATCATCAAGAGGAATATTGTCGATATCAACATTCAATCCGTGGACAGCATAGATTCGTTTCAACGCTTCTTCAATAATAGTCAGGTTTCGAAGTCCAAGAAAATCCATTTTGAGAAGACCCATGTCTTCAATTCCATGCCCGCTATATTGAGTTACGATCGCATTGATGTCTTGACTCGGATGCTGAATAGGAACTGAATCATCCAATGGATTTTTCGAAATTACAACTCCACAGGCGTGAGTAGATGCATGCCTAACACAACCTTCAATTCTAAGTGCAAGATTTATTAATCGTTCTGCCATTGAGTCGCTTTCAAAAAGATCAGAAAATTCTTGAACAACGTCCAATGTTCCTTTAAGATCAAGGCCCAGTGGAATCATTTTTGCCACTCTATCACAATAGCTATATTCATATCCAAGGGCACGTCCAACATCACGAATTGATGCCTTCGCTGCCATTGTTCCAAAAGTAATAATCTGAGCCACACGATTACGACCATATTTTTCAGATACATAATTAATAACCTCGTCACGTCTTGCATCAGTAAAGTCGGTGTCAATATCAGGAGGTGACACTCTATCCGGGTTTAAAAATCTCTCAAAATACAATCCATATTTAAGAGGATCGACGTTAGTTATATTTGTAAGATAGGCAACAATAGACCCAGCTGCCGAGCCTCTTCCTGGTCCCACAACAATATGATGACTCTTCGCCCAATTAATAAAATCTTGAACAATAAGGAAATAGTCTGTAAAGCCTGCCTTTGCAATAACACCCAACTCGTACTCAGCTCGCACTACGATTTTTTTTAATTCTTCATTCTTAATATCTTCAATACTTATTACTTCATTCTTCAGAATTTTATCAATCAAGTCCTGAAGTTCTTTTGTGTGAATATTATATTTTTTTTCTATTCCTTTATAGCAAAGCTCTTTCAAATAACTAAAAGCATCTTTATTATCAGGGACATCAAATTGTGGAATCTTTATTTCTCCCAGCTTTAATTCCAAATTACACATTTCTGCAACCCTCAAGGTATTACTGATAGCTTCAGGTACATGAGAGAAATCTTCTATCATCTGCTCCGAAGATTTCATCGAAAAATCCTCAGCCCTCATACTTAGTCTTGCAGGATCATTAATATCAGCACCAGTATTAATAAGCATTAAAATATCCTGAGCTTCAGCATCTTCCTTTAAAGTATAATGAGAATCGTTTGTTGCAACCAAAGGTATGCCAGTTTTTTTAGATAATGCGATAATTAATTCATTCACCTTTGCTTGTTCAGGAATTGATGGATGATTTTGTATTTCCAAATAATAATTATCTTTTCCAAAAATACCTTGATACTTCAGAGCCATCTTTTCTGCCTCATCAATTTTATTAGCTAACAATAAAACCGGAATTCTTCCTTGTAAACATGCACTAAGTGCAATTATTCCATCGGAATGTTTTTTAAGCAATTCAAAATCTATTCTAGGTTTATAATAAAACCCGTCCAGATGAGCACGAGTAACTAATTTTACTAAGTTATTATAACCTACTTCGTTCTTTGCAAGTAAAATCAGATGGAACCTTTTATTTTCCACCTGAGGGTTCTTATCGGTCATATCATTGACAGCTTCGTAAAATTCACATCCGATAATAGGTTTTATTCCTTTTGCTTTTGCACTTTGATAAAATTCTATCGCTCCATACATAACACCATGGTCAGTCAAGGCAACAGAATCCATTCCAAGTTCTTTAGCTCTGTCCAAAATTTCATCAATTTTTGACAAACCATCCAAAAGGGAATAATGGGAATGTAGATGCAGATGGACAAATTTACTCATAATTTTCTTTTAAATTCATTGCTGTCATTCCCGCGAAAGCGGGAATCTGTTAATATAATACTACAAACATAATAGCTCAAAACCCTCGTTTATTCAAACCAATAATTTTACTATATATGCCCGAAAGAGAAGAAGAAAAACTAAATAAAAAAGGATACAAATTCGTAGCTGGTATAGATGAGGCAGGTAGAGGTCCTCTTGCAGGGCCAGTAGTCGCCTCAGTAGTTTTGATTACGGATTGGAATCTTCCCGAAGAGTTACTTCTAGGAATAAAAGATTCAAAAAAACTATCCGAAAAAAAACGAGAATATCTTTTTGAAATAATTACAATAACTAAACAGATAAAATGGGGGATTGGCATAGTGGA
>JALNZJ010000046.1:3812-6423 GCA_023229485.1 bacterium
TTCCAAGCAACAAAACAAGCAATGATTAAGGCAGTAATCGACCTGAAACTAAGGCAACACCCCGATTTTCTTATTATTGATGGCAATTCCACCATTGACTTGGATATAAGACAAAAGGCTATTATAAAAGCTGACGATAAGGTATTCTCCTGCAGCACGGCTAGCATTATTGCCAAAGTAACAAGAGATAGGATGATGTACGAATATGCCAAAATATATCCTCAATATCAGTTTGAAAAGCACAAAGGCTATGGCACAAAAATTCACATTGACGCAATCAAAAAATTCGGCCCTTGCGAAATCCACCGCAAAACCTTCAGCCCCATTTCATATTATTATCAATAAAAATGAGCCCTGCGAGGTCGCAACCTCCTTTTTGTCATTCCCGATTACCTTCCTCGGGAAGGCATAGTCGAGAATCTCATAAATTGCCATTATGTTTGCGTAGCAAACAATAAAACACTAATTACAAATTACTAACTGACCCTTGCCCTAAAACAAAAATTATTATAATATGACTTTGTCAGCCAGATAGGCGACACTTTCTTTTGCTCCTTTACGGAGCTGGCGTCCCTGGGATTATGTTTTTTCTAATCGCTAGGTTGGGAAAGGTTTATTTCTTTCTCTCAATACCGAGACTAAAATATTACAGTCTCATTTTTTTTGTCCAAAATATTGACAGCATTTTCACAATATGGTATCTAAAAACCGTTCAAGTTAAAGGAGGTAAGCAAGAAGAAAATGTCAATGGTTGTTTTATTAACAAACCAACTTGATGGATTTTGTCTGTATCACACCCCCGTATAAAACCCTCGCCGGGATCAGGGCCCTTAAGAAGGCACGGAAAACAAGACCATGCTAAGCTAGCAAGCCTAAGTCCCCACCGAGTGGGGCAACAAAATGTACGCACGAGGATATGTGTTAATTCCATAACAGTATCCTCGAAATATGAAGGTGTGCTAAATTGCACAAAATCACAGGCCGTATTGTTCCCGTGAGCCTTCAAAAGGGTCATTTGAATTTCGCCACATTCGGACTTCCTACATAGAGGAATCATCCGCAGTTGGTAATTCAAAAGACCTATTTATTAAGAATAGGAAGAGATAAATCAATTATTCTTCCTATTCTTTACCCTTAACTACTAACGCACCCCGCAAAGGTGTTTTTCTTTTACCAAATACGAGGTCAAACCTCCCTTCGGGAGGTTTGACCTCGTATTTGGTAAACCCTTGCATTCTTTTCTAAAATATTATATATAAAAAATGTCCCTCGGAAGAATCAAAAATTTCTTCCCAGAGGGGACACAATAGTTCGTTCCGGAATCTCATGCCGAGGGAAGAAGCCAGACTCTTCCCTCAAATCCTATTATCGACACTAACAATAGTAGTGTCGTTTTTATTTTCAAAAAAGTTTTACAAAATAAAATAATTATGATATTAAAAAAATATCCCTTGGAGTGGATGCATTGCATCAGAAGGCTCCTTGTGGATAAAGAGGCAGAATGTCTAAGAAGCGTTGTGTAATTTCACACAATGGACAAGATGACGCACACAGTCAAACCAGTTGCATCACGACGTCCCCCCAGAAAAAAATTTAAACATAGACGAGAATTCCTCAATTCAATTGAGAAAAAGTCCCTTTGTTTTGTAAAGGGCAGGAGAAGTGTTCTTTTATAGACAATAAATCGATATTCAGGTAATTCCTTAAGTGGAATTTCCAGCTCCCAAGGGAGCGAAAAAAGTTAAAGAAGTCAGGCTATTATAGAGAGGAAGCAATGATACTAGTTCAAAACTTCCTCTCTCTCGCTTTACATATCAATACACCCCAAAAGGTGTTTTTTAATTTGGAAAGCTTACGAGGCCAGACCTCGTAGCCATCCTCTTTCGTCCAATTACTCCTTTGTCATTCCCGATTGTTCGCATGGGCGAACGTAGTCAGGAATTTTTTTTATTTCTCAAATATGAAAAGCAAGAGCCCATCAATAGCATCTTTTGCTTTTAAGATTTAGGAGGTCGGTTACTCCGTAGGAGGCCCGATCTCGTAAATCTTAACAAATAGCCTTGCATTTTTTTTTCAAAATATTATATATAAAAATTGTCCCTACAATATGCATCAGGGGACACTAAAAAAGGCAAGAGAGCTACATATTTGAGGAAAGGTTGCAGGGTCCTTTCCTCAAATTCTATTATCGACACTAAAATTTAGTGTCGTTTTGCTTTTTAAAATGATAAAAAGCTTGAAATATTTTTAGAAATGTATTATATAAAAAGTATTCCAAGAAGATAATACTCTTCAGTTGGAATCTCGGCTCTTTCCAATCTTAATTGATAATGTGTGACAAATTGACCTGCCCGGTAGTAAGTACTACAAATGTCTAAAATTTAACACATTATTTTTTATCAGCACCAAGCGGTGTTTTCTTTTTTTAAAAGCTCGATTTTACAAAATAAAAAAAATATGATACATAAAATATGTCCCTTGGAGTAGGTGCATTGCATCAGAAGGCTCCTTGAGACAAAGAGGTTCGAAAAAAAATGAAGCAAATTTTCGAAACAGGGCAAGTTGTTGACGCGGCAGAAGTAGGAACGACCCACGCATATACGGTCTAATG
>JALNZJ010000047.1 GCA_023229485.1 bacterium
TATTCCGCAGTAGAATCATAAGCCACGTGTTTATTTGTCAAAATCATCCCATCCTCAGTAACAAAAAATCCGGAACCTTGTCCAACCTCCTGCTTCTCAGTTCCATCTTGTTCATACTGTGGAATTAAATTAAAAAAATCATAGGTATCTAAATCATCGCTCGGAACTTTTTTATAAACAGGAACCTCTTTACTAATAACAACGCTTACTACCGAATCAGAAGCATTTTTTACAGCAGTAATAACAGCTTCTTCATGTGTGGTTTGGGGCGTATATGCGACAGTCGAAAGAATAGGATTATTGCTACCACCACTTCCTAAATTAGGATAAGCATAAACAATAAAAACCCCGAAAAAAATACCAACAAATAAAATTGCCAAACCAGCCAAAAAATTATTATTTAAATGTAATGAATTTTTTGTTTTCTCAAAACTCAAAAAATCTTGTTTTGACATATCAACATTAGGTAATTGATAAATTGGCATAATAGTCTTTAAATTTAATTACTTTTTAATTATATTAACTGAAAATTAATCATCTAAATCATATTACATAAACTAAAATAATAATTAGAAATAATCACTAATTAATACGTATTATTCTTTAAAATGGTTCAAAAACTATTTCTTATTATAATGATCAAAGTCGTATTTAAAAATATTATCTTTTGGTGCTCCTATGAAAAACATGTACAATCCGCAAAATAAATACTTTAAAGACGTTTTTATATACCCATCTTTGTCAAATCTTCTTGTTGGCATTAAGACATAAGAAGACTTAATAATTCCAAAACTTCCCAACTTTGATGCCTGTTGAATGAGCCAATGGTCTTCAGCAAGCGGAATGGTTTCATCAAAACCATTCAATTTATGAAAAATTTTTTTATCCACTATTATTCCCATCGCTCCCATTGGGAATATTTTTTGCAAAATTATCTGAGGCTTATTATAAAATAGATCAATAGTAAATCTATTCAATAAAATTTTTTCTTTTATTGGATATAGATTAAACGAAGCAACATTTAATTTTCGTTCTTTGTATTCAGAAATGGCATAATCTAAAAATTTAGGGCTAAGTCTTAAGTCGGCATCAAGGAAAAATAACACCTCTCCTTTTGCAATCTTGGCACCATTGTTTCTACCTTTAGCTGGCCTCCCCCCTTCAGTGATCTTACAGCCATATTTTTTAGCTACTTCAACCGTCCTATCTTTAGAATTACTATCAGCTACAATTATTTCATAATCAGAAAAAAAACAATTTTTAAGTTGAGATAATAACTTATCAAGATTTTTTTCTTCGTTCAATGTTGGAATTATAATACTTAAAAACATAATGCACTTATTCAGAGATTATTTTTCTTGCTTCTTCCCATATTTCAGGACGATCATGGTTTTTCTTAAGCCAATACCACCACTCACCTCCCCAAAAATAAAAAGTATCAATACCTGTGTTTTTAGCAAAAGTTACAACCTCTTTAAATCTCCCTAAGCTCATAGTCCGATCCTGTTCTTCAAGCGAAGCGTTAATAATAGAATTGGGACACCAAGCCTCAGCTTGTAATTCAGTTCCAATAACTTTTTTATTAAATAACAATTTCACCAATTCAGCTCTTCTTTGATAATAAACTGGAGGGAAAAAATAATCGAAATAAAATTTAAAGCTATCTTGCCAAACTCTTCTATAAGTAGTAATACCAACAACATCACCTCCCGTAAGAGCAGGTTTAAACCAAAGAGAAAATTCTCCACTATCAGTAATAATTACATCCTTATTATTATCTAAATCTTTAACTAGAGCTATTTCCTTTTTTAAAAAATTTCTATCATACCAAGGACAAGCACCAAAATTTAAAAATGGCTCATTTTCAACTTGCCAAGCAGTTACCGTTGAAGATCCTTTATATCTTTCAACAAGAAAAGTAATCATTCTAAGTATACTTTCCTGCTGATCTTCTTTTGACTGGTTTCTTGCCCATTGAGGTAAATGACATTCTGGCCAACGAGGAGTTTTCATTCCAATAGCTAAAATAACTTTCACATTTCGTTTTTCTGCTTCCCTTATTTCCCAATCAACTTCTTCAACATCATAATCATAAAGACTATTTGGTTGTATTTCATCCCAATGTACCGAAATTTTTACATTTTTTATTTTTAAATCATCAAGTAGTGCTAAATAAGTTTCGTGTGTGTCTAAGCCCAAAAACTCAGTCTGTTTAACTGAAAAATTAACACCCCAATTTACTTTATTAGCTGGCTTAGAAAAGCCAACAAAAAAATAAATAAATACTATTACTATTAATACTAAAATCACCATTAAGATATATTTTACAGCAGGATGAATTATCATAGGCTAATTATAACAAAAAAAAGCATTTTTTAAAACACGGCAACTCAATTTCCTAAACACTTATCTTCTAGGCACAATAAACCTCAGGCTAATTGAAAAAGCATTGTCATAAGCACTATTGCATTATACCTTAACAAAAAATGCCAGAATTGCTAAGCCAGCAACGATAAGAAGGATTGAAAAAATTTTTTGAAGAATCACTTTTTTTGAAAAATTTTCTTTTAAAATTTTTGGGAAATATGACGATAGAATTAATGTTATTAAAAAAAGAAAAACATACTGAACTCCCTTGATAGAATTCATAATGGCTAGCATGCTAAAAGGTACAATATTTACAGCATAATTTTGAGTAAGATTAGCAATACCACCCGCTACCTGAGTTACAACAAATAAAATACCCGTCTGTGCCTCAACCTTCTCCCCTTCAAAAACTTCTCGACGAAATCCTTTAAACACAAGCCCAACAAGAACAATTACACAAGCAGCGATACTCATCCAAAACATTCCAGATATAAAATTATTATCCAGCTCCACGAAAACAAACTTTGAAAGAATAAAATTTAATGAAAACAAAAAAGAGGCTAAAAAAGAAAGTGACACAAAGTCGCCCGTAACTTTTTCATTTTTTTCAACAGAAATAATAATACTACCTATAAAAAGAAGTCCATAAGCTATTAGATCTACAACACCTAAGTCCTGTGGTCCAACAAAAAGATATGTCAATAAAAGCACAAAAATTGGCTGAGTTGCTCCAATGGTTGGTACAACCTTTGAAACATCAAATCTCTCCAAGGCAGAAAACAACGCATAAAGACTAAAAATATAAACTAACCCATTTATTGCGATTAAAAACGCTGCATTTATACTAGGAATAGTAACACCAAACGGTAAAAGAAAAATAGCTATTCCGCTAAACAGCCCAACATAAAAAATATAATTTTCTGGCTTTGGCGACTTAGCCAAAACAATCTTATCTCCCAAAGAAGATAATGCAAAAAAAAGATAGCTAATGATAATTACTATTAACCACAACATTCTGTCAATATTTCTTTAATTTTTAATACACCTAACTGATTTCCATCAACAAACCCCTGCATTGCTATTTTTGCAAGATTGCCTTCGTTTATTTCATTCATCAACCACTTTCTAACAAATTTTATATTTTTTTGTTCTATTCCAAAACCAGACTCTAGTATCCATTGTTTATTGATATTCTCATGAGATCCTATTGTTGGGGCAATTACTATTGGTAGTCCTAATGCAGCATAAAAAGAAAGCTCACTTGGCTTTGTCCAAAGAATATCAGCTCGACGAAGAACTTTATTAAATTTGTCATAATACTCCTCAAAAGTAGGTTCATAAAGGACTTCTACCCCTTTCAGGGCATCAAGTCCTTGTAGGGATAACTCCTTTTCAAAATACCATTTAATTTCCTTTCTTGTTCCGGCAACCAAAACTATCTTCATTTTTTTATCCTTTATCTCCTTAGCAAATGCTCTTACTATCTCAATACCATATTCCTTTTGAGCCCCTGCCCCTCCCACAGCAAACACAATTGTAAGTGGCCTATCTGACTTAACAGGCAAAGAACCCAAATTTTTCTCAACAACGACTCCATATTTTCTTCTATAAATTTTATTAGGATCAAGATTTACAATCCTTGTCTTTAGGTCACTTTTTAATATTTCCATATTTTCCCCTCCGACATTTTCAAGGGGTAATGGATATCCAGTTAAAAAGATATTTTTTTCTGGAACACCGTACATTTTTAACCTATCATAAACCCTTTCTGTTGGAGCAAAATATCTTATTTTCGTTGTTTCTGGCTCCATTGGTGCCCAAGATCTTGAAATGTCAGTATCGCAAACAACACAAAAAACATTACCAGAATAATCAAAATGCTCTGCCATAAAAGCAGGAGTAAAAAAGGTTGAAACAATAGGAATTTTTTTACCACGACCAGCTTCACTTAGTTTTTCAATTAAATCCTTTCCCCATCCTCGCACAAACAAAGGATACATCCCTTTTTGAGTAAAACTTGAACCCGTGAGATTTTTATCAGTATAAAATTCACCAACCGCCTGAGTAGCATCAAAAATAGAAAACATCAAATTACCCAAAATAGGAACTTTCTTAAACCTTGAAACAAATTCATAAAATGCTTGAGAATTATCCCAAAAACTTCTATCAGTCTCAGGAATACCAGTATAGCTATTGGCATTTATAATCTTATTCCTCATCGCAAGAGATTTCAACGCATGAGCAGTACGCTGATGCCCATACCCCATATCTATCGATAAAATAAAAGCTTTTTTCATAATTAATTTTATTAGTTCTATATGGCTCAATTATATCTCAAAGAAGTAAAAAATCAAAGAGAATACTTCCTTCGTTTTTTATAAATAAAAATCCCAATCCCTATGTAAAAAATAAATACTAGCCAAGTAGGAAAAGAAAAATACATAAAAGGCATTGCTGAAAAAATTTTAGCAATAAAAATCAAAATAAAAATAAATGGATAAAGTAAAAAAGCGATAAAACTATGAACAAATGGAATAAAAAATAAAAAACAATAAATAAAACCAAGCCCAAGACAAATCGGCATGATCGGAATAATTAACATATTGGCTAAGATAGAAAAAAATGAAAAAGATTGCGAAATAGAAAACAAGACTGGCAAAACAAAAATCTGTGCGGCAAGCGTGATTGCAAATAATTCACTTAAATAATTCATTTTTCCTTTAAATATCTTTACTAAAAAACTATTAATCAGAGGTGCTAAAAATATTAAACCTGAAACTGCCAAAAAAGAAAGTTGAAATCCAAGATCATGCTTTAATACTAATGGATTCTGTAAGCACATCAAAAAAGCTGCGATAATAAGTAATCTCCAACTTTGAGCCTGGCGATCAACTATTCTCGCTAAATAAACAAACCCAATCATTATTCCAGCCCTAACACTTGAGGCTGGAAAAGAAATTAAAAACATATAACAAAAAATTAATAATAAAACAAATACCAAGGATTGCTTTTTCCAAAATCCCAAAAACAAGAAAAAAGTAAATAAAAAAGATGCTATCAAAATAAAATGTGAGCCAGAAATAGCGATAGCATGGCTAATTCCACTTCTTGATAATTCTTCTTTGAAATCAGGCGACATTTTTTCGGATTCACCAAGAATCATTGCTTGAACTACTTGAGCTTGTCCTACCATAAAATCAGTAGTAATAGAATCAGAAATTTTAGTTTTTACACCATTTATTATAGAAAGAAAAATATTCAAATCGTCTCGTTTAATAACTTTAATATCAGGATAATTTAAAACAGCTGAAATGTTTTCTTTTGCCAGATACCCACGATAATCGAAGTTAGAAAAATTCTCTGGTTTTTTTAATATTCCAAAAACTTCTACACTATCGCCTTCTTCAACTACGGAATACTTATCACCCGAAATTAAAACTTTCCCCCAATTTTCTTCTCTGCCATTAACACTTAAGACGTTTACTATTATTTTTTTCTTACTAAACCCATCAGAATCTCGAACAACTCTTCCAATAAGAATTACCTCACTATTATTAAAATCCAAAATGGGTGCATTAAAAACTCTAGATAAATTAAATCCAAATAAAAATATTCCAAACGAAAAAAATAAAAAGCTAAAACCAAAAATAGCTAAAAATTTTTTCCATTGCAGCCCGATAATAGATAAGCCCAGAATTAAAAATATTACCGCCGAATACACATAATTAATAACAAAAAAAGAGGCAAAAAATATGCCTCCCAAGTAAAACAAACAAAAAATTAAAAAAATATCCGCCTTATGCATTTATTTCAAAAATCCTTTTCTAAATTTTTTAACAAATAATACTCCTGCTAAAAATCCTCCGATGTGCCCGACATAAGCAATCATGTCATTATTACCCAAAGACAAAAACTGTAAGATAAACCAAATAGCAATAAAAATAACAGCAGGAATGGAAGCAAGAAACCATATAAA
>JALNZJ010000048.1:0-884 GCA_023229485.1 bacterium
AATATGGAAAAAGAAATAAAAGAAAAAGTAAAAAAAAATTATTCTAAAATCGCAATAAACATTTATTTTTATATACTTGGATATTTTTTCATTTCTAATGCTTGGTTTGATTATTTTGCATCGCAAAAGACGCCGAATAAAGCAATTTTTTACTTTGTTGCAATTATATCTTTCTTTTTTGCAATACTGTGTTTCATAAAAATAAATTCGACTAGAAAAAAGAAAAACAAAATGATGATAGTAATTGATTTTATTGTCTCGATTATTATTGTCTATATAGGGATAAAAATATTATGCATATCTAATGGCGGCCCCGTAAGTTTATTTTAATTTCTTGCCAAAATCAATAAAATAACATAATATCGCCTTAGTGATTTAAAATGCCGGAGATAGAAGGCTCGTACAATAACAACAAGGGTTCCAATCCAGATTTTCCTGGAAAAAAATGCAAGAATGGAAAGACTTGTTGCGGTAAAGAAGATTGCGATTGTGATGATCGCAATGGAAGTGATTAAAATCCATATTTATATGGATTTATTTTTTTGACGATAATAGGTTTTATAGCTAAAATAGAAATATAAATTTAAATTAATATTTCAACTGTGAAAATATCATTAAGAAAATTAAACGAATTTGATATTAAAGATTTCTCATCATGGATGAAGGATGAGAATATTTTAATGTTGGCAACAGGAAATAAGGAGGAGTTTTTGGAACAAGATATCAAAAAGTATTTTTCAAAAATGATTAGCGATGAAAATAATATGCACCACGCAATACTTTTAAATGAAAAAGCAATTGGCTTAATTTCATTAGTAAAGGACAGGACGAATAGTCACAAGATGCAATTATTGATTGGAGACAAAACGTGTTGGTCTAAGGGG
>JALNZJ010000048.1:894-6219 GCA_023229485.1 bacterium
GTATGATATGGAGGCAGTAAAGCAAATGATTGAAAAAATTAAAGAAAAAGAAGGTTTAAAAGTTTATGTAGAAATTAGGCCAGATAGCGAGAGATCAATTGCAGCTTTTGCAAGCTACGGCTTTGTTCCTACAAAAAGTAAAAGATACCCTAAGGATAACCATTTCCCCCAAGTACTAAAAATGGAGTTAAGCTAATATTGTGTAATCTCAATTTATTCTACATCTTAAAAAGCATTTTTTGAGGCCTATATTTAAAAAGCGAAAGTATATTTTATGATTTTTCCATGTCAACAGAGAATAAATATTAGTACAAATTAAGTAATAATGAGCTTTATTCTATGAGCTTGTAAATTATTTTAGTTAGAGAAATATAAAGTGATAAAAGGGGATTACCTCTTTTTATTTTTAATGCACTTTGAAGCAAAACTTGACACTATTTGTCTTTTCTGTAAAATGTAATTGTTTATTGCATTTGCAAACAATTTAATAATTTATCAGTAGGTTGCGAGATACTGGCAATTAACAAAAACTATAATAAAAATGGAAGAAATATCATTATTTGGGACAGTAATATTTAATTTTTTAGGTATTAATTTCACTAATACCTACATATTGGGCATTATATGTGCTGTTCTTGTTTTTGGTCTTTTTGCTATTGCACTTCAAAAAAAAGAAATGATTCCAGGAAAATTTCAAAACTTCTTTGAATTTTTACTAGAAACTATATTCAATTTTTTTGATGGAATGACAGGCGACCGAAAAAAAACCGAAGAGATTTTCCCTTTGGCTGCTACGTTATTTTTTTTGATTATATTTTCAAACTTAATAGAAATAATCCCCGGAACAGGGGTTTTTCCATTTTTAAGGTCTCCAAGTTCGGACTTGCATTTTACATTGGCCCTTGCTATTTTTTCGATGGGGTTTATACATGTAGTTGCTATTTCAAAATTAGGAATATTTACTTACTTTAAAAAATATATTAAATTTGAAAATCCAGTTATGTTTTTTGTCGGTATTCTAGAGGCATTAGGGGAAGTCACAAGAACTTTTTCACTTGGAATGAGGTTGTTTGGAAATTTATTTGCAGGAGAAATGCTTTTAATGGTTATATGTTCAATAATGCCGTTTTTTTTACCAATACCATTTTTAGGATTAGAGTTATTTGTTGCATTCATTCAGGCGATAGTTTTTTCATCATTAATAACCGTATTTTATGTCGTCACAACATCCGCAGAGGAGCATTAATTGGAAGGGTGTCGCATTAATGGGAACAGAAATAGGTTTTTTAATTGCCATTCCATTGATAATATTTATTTTATTAGGCATTTATATTGACAACATCTTCAAAACATCTCCCTATATAGTGATGATGTCTGCGATTGCAGGATTATGCCTAACGTGCATTGATATAAAATATCTAATAATACCGATTTTGGAAGGGAAGAAAAAACAGTGATTGAATAAGAAGAAAGAAGAAATTATAATAATAAAATAAAATTTAATTCGCCATATCAAACCGAAATATAAATAAGAATCGGATAAGAATGTGCGAAAAATAAAATATGGAAGCATTACAATTATTGGCAGCAGCATTAGCAATTAGTTTGGGAGCATTAGGGCCTGGTATCGGTATTGGACTAATTGGTTCAAAAAGTACCGAGGCAATTGGTAGGAATCCAGATGCAGCTTCAAAAATTCAGACAGGCATGATTCTATCAATTGCATTCGCAGAAGCTATTGCAATTTTTGCTTTAGTTATTTCTTTTATGATTTTGTTCGCAAAATAAAAATTTAAAAAAATAAACAATGGAAGGTTTAGAAATCGACTGGAAGGTTTTACTTGGCCAGATAATAAATTTCGCAATATTATTCGGTCTTTTGTCTTATTTTGTTTATAAGCCATTTTTAAGTTTGCTTAAAAATAGAAGAGATAAGATTGCGGAAGGTATCAACAAGACACATGAAGCAGAGGAAAGAATGAAGGAAATTGAAAATATAAAAAATGCTTCGGATATTAAAAACGATGCGGATCGTAAAATACTTATTTTGAAGGCAGAAGAAGACGCAAAGACTAGGGCAATTGATATTGTACATAATGCCGAAGAAGAAAAAGCTGTTATTTTAGTTAAAGCACAAAAAGAATCAGAAAATCTAAAAGAAAAAGAAAAAGAGAGAACAAAGCAAGAAATAGTAAACAATGCTTTTAATTTAGCCGAAAAGATATTGAAAGAAAATATTGATAAAAATAAGAGTGAAAAAATTACAGCAGAATTTTTAAGCAAGCTAAAGATATGAAAATAGATCAACAGATATCATATTATGCTAAAGCACTTTACTTGGCAGTAGAGGATGCCCCAGGAAGAGAAAAAGAAATATTTGAAAATCTTAAAAATGCTTTAGGAAATAAAAAAATAAAGTATTTAGGAATAATAATGGAAAAATTCTTCAAGCTTTATCAAAAAGAAAAAAGGGCCGAACTTATCTTATCATTTGACTTTGATGAAAAAACAAAGAGTGAAATTAGAAAGGGCATTAAGAGTAGTATTAATGGAATAGAAGAAATAACAGAAACGGTTGATAGCGACTTAATTGCTGGCTTCCGTTTAAAAACAAAAGATGTCCTCATTAAAGCATCTTTGAAAGATATTTTAACGGGGTTAAAAAACAAAACCTATGGACATAATTGAACAATTTAAAAAACAACTAACAGGCATTGACTTAACTCCCGAATCAGAAGAGATTGGAGAAGTTGTGGAGGTTAAGGATAATGTAGCTAAAGTTTCAGGGCTTAGGGGCGTTGGAAATTTTGAGCTTGTAGAGTTTGAAGGAGCTGACACGTTAGGCTTGGTTTTGAATTTAGAGGAACATGAAGTTGGTGTTGCTATTTTGGGATCAGACGAGAAAATCAGAGAAGGAATAATCGTGAAGAGAACTAAGCGAGTTTTTTCTCTTCCGGTTGGCGAGGCACTACTTGGTCGTGTTGTCGATCCATTAGGGCGTCCAATTGATGGTAAAGGAGAGATAAAAACAAAGACATATCTTCCGCTAGAAAGAAAAGGTCCTTCCGTTATCGAACGTCAACCAGTCAATACGCCACTTCATACAGGAATTAAAACAATCGATGCGTTGATTCCAATTGGAAGAGGACAAAGAGAGTTAATTATTGGAGATCGGGGACTAGGGAAAACTGCTATTGCCATTGATACAATTATTAATCAAAAAAACGAAAAAAATAGACCAATTTGTGTTTATGTTGCTTGTGGTCAGAAAAAAAGCAAGGTTCAAAGATTAGTTTCTACGCTAGAAAAGGCAGGTGCAATGGAATACACTATTGTCGTTTGTGCATTTCCAGATGATCCTGCTAGTTTTGTTTACTTAGCTCCTTTTACAGGTGCTACCATGGGAGAATATTTCCGTGACAAAGGACAAGATGCTTTAGCTGTTTACGACGATATAACAAGACAAGCTTGGGCTTGGAGAGAGATATCATTAATTTTAAGACGTCCACCAGGTAGAGAGGCTTATCCAGGAGATGTATTTTATTTACACTCAAGACTTCTTGAGCGAGCTGCTAGGTTATCCGAAGAAAAAGGAGGTGGGTCTCTAACTGCACTACCCATTATCGAAACTCAAGCAGGTGACGTATCTGGTTATATTCCGACAAATGTTATTTCCATTACCGATGGACAGATTTTTCTTGACGCAATTCCATTCAAAAAAGAACAAAAGCCAGCAATTAATATTGGTACGTCAGTATCAAGAGTAGGATCAACGGCTCAAATGAAAGCAACTAAAAAAGTTTCAGGACGTTTGAAATTAGATTTAGCTCAATTTCAGGAGTTAGAGAGATTTTCTGAATTTACAGAAGAACTTGACTCTCAGACTAAATTAACAATCGAAAAAGGTAAAAGAATGAGGCTTATGCTTCGTCAGACAGACTTATTCCCACTTTCAATTGAAAGAGAGGTAGTTGTTTTGTATGCGTGCGTTAATGGAAAGATTGAAGAGATACCAATGGAACGTATTGCAAATTTCGAAGAAGACCTCTTGAAAGAAATTGAGATATCATGTCCAGAAGTTTTTAAGAGCATACAGGAAACAAGAGATTTGTCTGAAGATGCAACAAATAAAATAGCAGAGGCTATTAGAAAAATAAAAATATCCTATGGAATTAAAGGAAGTCAAAAATAAAATAGGTTCAGTCAAAAATATTTCCGAGTTGACAAGTGCTCTTGAAACTTTTTCGGCACTAAAAATGAAAAAAACTCAGAAAAAGTTTTTAGAATCAAAACCATTTTCTCAAAAACTAGCCAGAGTTTTAAAAAAAATGTACAAGTCTTTAAATGAAAAAAAATCTATTTTTTTAGAACAAAGACCAGTAGAGAATATTTTATTCTGTGTTGTAGCTTCTGATAGAGGATTTTGCGGAACATTTAATTCAAATATTTTTAAAATTGCTGACAATGCTTTGCCAGAAATTAAAAAAGAGGGAAAGGTTGATATCTTAGCTATTGGGAAAAAGGCAATTAGCTATTACAAAAAACAAGATGTAAAATATCAATTTTCAGGAGTAGGTGATTATTGGGAGTTGGATCAAACAAAAGAAATAGCGGAGTTATTAGTCGAGAATTATAAAAAAAATAATTATCAAAAGGTCTATCTTTTTTATACCCATTTTCAATCAACTTTTGTTCAGAAACCGACAAAAGTTCAGCTGTTTCCATTAGAGATTCAAACAGTGGATAATTTTTTGAGAGATGAGTATAAAACTGAAGATGAGAATACTGATTATTTACTAGAACCTTCAGCGGAAGCAATTCTAGATGGGGTTGTTCCGGTATTTGTTGAGTACCTTATCTATCAATTTATTCTTTCTGCAAACACTTCTGAGCATTCAGCTAGAATGATGGCTATGAGAAATGCCTCGGATAATGCAAAAGGATTGCTTGAAGAATTGCGACTTGAATATAACAAAGCTAGGCAGACAAAAATTACTAATGAGGTTTGTGAAATTTCATCTACCGCAGAGGCGATGAGTTAAGTTAATCGAATTAAAGATAATAAATTATAAACTATATGGCAAAAATAATACAAGTCATTGGACCGGTTGTGGATGTGGAATTTGAAGAAGGAAAAGTTCCCGCATTATACAACGCACTAACAGTTGTTGGGAGAGATCTAACCTTGGAAGTAGAGCAAGGCCTTGGAGAAGGTAAGGTAAGATGTCTTGCTATGGGTCCAAGTGAGGGACTAGAAAGGGGAGACGAGGTTAAAGACACTGGCAACCCGATTATGGTTTCAGTTGGAAAAGGTGTTTTGGGTAG
>JALNZJ010000049.1 GCA_023229485.1 bacterium
AAATTTTACAGAAACCATTCTCTCGGGCTACTCTTTAATTTGTTCCAAAATCTGCTATAATACCACTAGATAACAATAAATAAATTCAGAAATGACATCACAGGAATTAAGGGATAAGTTTCTTACTTTTTTCAGAGAGAGAAATCACAAAATAGTCCCATCTTCATCACTTTTACCAACAGACCCAAGCGTACTTCTAACTACAGCGGGGATGCAACAATTTTCTTTGTATCTATCGGGCAAAAAAGACCCCGTAGAAGAGTTTGGGAATAGACATCTAGCATCTTGTCAGAAATGTTTTCGTACTGGTGACATAGAGGAGATTGGAGACGATACACATCATACGTTTTTTGAGATGCTAGGGAATTGGTCAATCGGCCAAGATGAAAACGGATACTTTAAGTCAGGAGCCATTAAATTTGCAATGGACTTTTTGGTTGATGAACTTGGACTAGATAAAAATAATTTTTACGTTACAGTTTTTAGAGGAGAAAATGGAATTGAAAAGGATGAAGAAGCAATAAACATTTGGCTAGAGCATGGCATTGCCCGGGATAGGATTATTGAGTGTAGTGCTAAAGATAATTTTTGGGGACCAGTTAGTAATATTGGACCCTGCGGTCCTTGTTCGGAAATACATTATGATCGGGGCGAACACTTAGGCTGTAATCGACCAGATTGCGGTCCCAACTGTGATCATTGTAAAAGAGTCGTTGAAATCTGGAATCTTGTTTTTATGCAGTATAATCGTAATGAAGATGGCAAGTATGAGCTTTTGAATCAAACCAACATTGATACTGGGATTGGATTTGAAAGACTTTTATCAATACTAAATGAAAGTAGTTCTGCTTACGAAACAGATATTTTTGAGGGGATGATTAAAAAAATAGAGCAATCTTCAGGAAAAAAATACAAAGAAAATAAACAAGCTTTTCGCATCGTAGTAGATCACACTAGAAGTGCTATATTTTTAGCAGGAGATGGCGTCGAGCCATCAAACGTCGGTCAAGGATATATTTTACGAAGAATTATTAGACGATGTGTCAGATATTCAAAAATGATTGGTATTGAAAATAGCATATCCTTGGGAGATTATATTTTTGAAAAATACGATTCAGTTTATCCCGAATTAGACGGAAGCAAGCAAAAGATTTATAGTGTAATTAGGGCAGAAGAAGAGAAATTTGAAAAAACATTAAAATCTGGATTAGCTATTTTGGAAAAACAATTAGAGAATAGTAAAGAAGGTGTTATTAGTGGAGAAGACGCTTTTAATCTATATCAGAGTTACGGTTTTCCACTAGAATTAACCGAAGAAATTGTCAGTGAAAAAGGTTTTAAAATAGATAAAGTAAGCTTTCTAGAATCATTAAAAAAACATCAGGATTTATCACGGTCAGGGGCAGAAAAGAAATTTGGAGGTGTTGGAAAAGATGCTGGAGAGGAGGGTGCAAAATTACACACAGCAACACACTTGCTTCATGCCGCCCTTAGGAAAGTTTTGGGCAATCATGTGGAGCAAATGGGATCAGATATAAATGTTGAGAGGCTTCGATTTGATTTTGCTCACACACAAAAAGTAACCCCTGAAGAATTAAAACAAATAGAACAACTTGTTAATCAAAAGATTAAAGAGAGCCTTGAAGTTAAAAAAGAGGAAATGGCATTGAATGAAGCTTTGGATGTTGGAGCTTTAGCATTTTTTAAGGAAAAATATCCAGAAACCGTGAGAGTATGGACTATTGGTGACCCCCAAGCAAGTGAATATTTTTCAAAAGAAATTTGTGCTGGGCCTCATGCGAATAACACGAGCGAGCTAGGAACCTTTAAGATTATTAAAGAAGAAAGTTCAAGTGCGGGCGTTAGAAGAATAAAAGCAATTTTAATAAAGTAAAAATATGCGAAAAAAAATCTACGACATTATTCCACCAAATAAAATAGAGCAACACGAGCAATCAGCACAACCAATAGAAGAATTAGAAGTTCAAGTAAAAGAAATGCCAACTTACAACCCTGAAAAAAGAAAAAAATCAAGAAAAAGCTTTAAAGGTTTAATTTTTGCTATTTTAGCATTCCTTATCGTGGGAGGAGGGCTCGGATTTTATTTTTTGATTGATGCGAAAGCCGAAGTTAAAATATATCCAAGAATACAGCAAGTAAGTGGTGAAAAATCAGTAGTGGTGGCAGTGACAGATAATTTTGAATTACGAGAAGGTGACACTAGAATTGTTTTGAGCGGTAAGGAATTTAATGATGAGCAAACTTATACATCAAAAATAAGAGCAACCGGCAGTGCTGGTGGTGGAGGAATCGCAAAGGGAAAAATAAAAGTTTATAATAATTTTAGCCCAGCAACAGCTTTAACATTAAAAACAGGAACTCATTTTCTATCAAACGTAGGAGAAAAATCTTATCATTCTATTTCCGCCATCAATCTTCCCGCAGCGACCAGCAGTGGCCCTGGAGTAGTGGAGATAGAAATTGAGGCGGATGAACCAGGAGAAGATTACAATATTGAATCAGCAAAATTCTCAGTTCCTAAACTAAATGGAACAGAATTTTATTCGACAACATGGGCAGAAACATCTTCCGCAATTACAGGTGGTGCAAAAGGAGACTCCTTGGCAGTCTCGCAGAATGATATAAATACAGCGAAAGATAAATTTAAGATTGAGCAATTAAGTGTTGTAACGTCAGCACTATCCTCAAACATTCCTTCTGATTACGTTATTGTCGAGGGGGCTATCATGCAAGATCTTAGCGACTTTAAAGTAAAGGCAAAGTCAGGAGATAAAGTCGATTCTTTTGATGTTTCAGGTAAAATAAAGACTAGGATTCTAGCAGTTAAAAAAGTTGATTTAGAAAATTTACTTGGAATTATTGCAAATTTAGAGTATGGTAAGTCTCCTGTTTATCGAGATTCCAAATTTTCGGCTTCTGGGGTTATTGAAAAGAATAGTTCTTTTGAAATGAACTTGACCGCATCTTCCAATATGTTTACTGCTCCAGACAACGACGAGATAATTAAAAAGATTGCAGGAAAGAGCAAAGAAGAAGCAATATTAAAACTAAAAGAAGAAGCTGGTGTCGAAAAAGTAGAAATTGATATTAATCCTTCATGGAAAGGAAGTATATCAAATAATAAAGATAATATAATAATTAAAATAGAAACATCAGTAAAATAAGTAAATTCGGTTAGATTGATTCTGAAGTAATAAAGGAAAAATAAAAACCTTTAAGAATATAGGGTTAACGAGTCCGTTAGGACGAAGAAACCCTATCTTATTGTTTTAATACTTTTCTCCCCTTGGCATGCTCAAGTTTTGCTATTTAAAAGCTTGAATATTATAAATAGTAATAATAAGACACCAGTAAAATAAATAATTCGGTTTTAGATTGATTGATTTTAGAGCAAAGATATATAAATTCAAGTTTGCGAAGCAAACTACCATTTAAACCATCCCACTCTCTGTCCCATATTAAAATATCATATTTGGTCATAAAATTATGTTGAAGCTTATTCTTTTCTTGAACTCGAGAGGCTGACTGAGCCGAACGCAAGGAATTTTCCAGCAGGAAAATCCGATTCAAGAAAAGAAAAAGCAGAATAAAGAATTTTATACGTTTTTATATTTTAGTTAAAACTATCCCTCATCTCTTGACCAAAATTAAAACTTTTGCTATTGTTTTAATATCTTTTGAGATGGTTAAACAAAACGATAAAATACTTAGAGAAGGGGTAGTTGAAGAAAGCCTACCCAATGGTTTTTTTAGGGTCGCCATGGAGGATGGCTCTGAAGTTCTGGCTCATCTAGCCGGGAAACTTCGTATTTTTAAAATAAAAATTCTTCCTGGAGACAGGATTACAGTAGAATTTTCTCCCTACGATAATAGGAGAGGCAGAATAATTTTTAGAAAGAAATAATATAGTTATTATGAAAGTAAACCCATCAGTCAAAAAAATGTGTATGGACTGCAAGATTGTTCGTCGAAAAGGACGTGTTTATGTGATTTGTAAGAAAAACCCAAAGCACAAACAAAGACAAGGTGCATAATATAATTTATTAAGATTAAGAGACAATATGGCAAGAATTATAGGAATCAACATTCCTGATGAAAAAACAATTGATATCGGCTTGACTTACATCTATGGAATCGGACCTTCTTTAAGTAAGAGGGTTTTAGCTGAATGTAATATTGATTTGAGAAAAAAGGCCAAAGATTTAACTCAAGATGAGATCGGTAGACTAAAACAGGTTATTGAAAAGAACTTCAGGGTCGAAGGAGAACTTCGTAGAGACGTTATGATGAACATCAAGCGTCTCAAAGATATTGGCAGCTGGAGAGGAAGTAGACACTCTAAGGGATTACCTGTTAGAGGGCAAACTTCTAGGATTAACAGCCGAACCGTACGAGGTAATCGAAGAAATACGGTTGGATCTGGTAGAAAAGCTCCACCTTCTCCAAAATAGTCTTAATTTTTTAATATTTAAAATTATAGCAATTATATTTAATTAGCAATTGAAGATATCGTTATGGGTAAAAAACATGTTATCAAAAAAACTGAAGAAGAGATGATTAAGGAAGGGGAAGCTGTTGAGAAGGCAATGCAAAAAAACACTGCAACTACAAGGGCTCCTTTGGGTAAAGAAGGTAGAGTTTACATCTTTAGCTCTTATAACAATACCATTATCAGCTTGACTGACGCACTAGGAAACGTTTTAACTGGAAAATCTGCTGGAAAGCTTGGTTTTAAAGGTACCAAAAAGTCTAGTCCGTTTGCTGCTTCTAAGGTGGCTGAGGCCGTAGGATTGATTGCCGAAAAAACAGGAATGAAAAGATTGCAGATAATAGTAAAGGGTGTCGGCTCTGGAAGAGAATCAGCATTAAGATCAATTGCCAATCAAGGATTTGAAGTTATATCTATTAAAGATGCAACCCCAATACCACATAATGGTTGTCGAGCTAAAAAACCAAGAAGATTATAATTGTGAAGCTAACTATGAAAACACAAGCCAAGTGCAAAATTTGCAGGAGAATGGGAGATAAGCTTTTTCTTAAAGGGGAAAAATGTATGTCTAATAAGTGTGCAATGATCGACAGACCATTCGCTCCAGGACAGCGAGCCAAAAAGAGAAGGTCATCTATTTCAGAATATGGAAAAGAGCTTGCTGAAAAGCAAAAGATGAAAAGATGGTACCAATTATCCGAATCACAATTCAAGAAGTACGTTAAAGAAATTTATCGTGATAGGGCAAAGATTAAAAGTGTTTCTGATGCTCTTGTAGCAAAGATTGAAACCCGCCTTGATAATATTATTTTTCGTTTAGGATGGGCAAGATCAAGAAGTCATGCTAATCAACTTGCAACTCACGGACATTTCTTGGTGAATCGTAGAAAGGTAGATATCCCTTCAATGCAGTTAAAAGCAGGAGATATCGTTACAGTGAGAGAAGGTTCAAAAAACAAAGACACATTAAAAGATATCGTTGAGCTAGCGAAGAAAAATCCAGCTCCTAAATGGCTATCTTTTGATGCAGGCAAAATAGAAGCATCAGTAGTAAGATTACCTCTTGCCGAGGATATTCAACTACCGTCTGATATTACAACAGTCTTTGAACACTATTCAAGATAATTTAAGTTTAAGGGTAATTAAAACTTAGGATTTTTAAAATTCTAAAAAATAATAAAATATGATTTCATTACCAACTTCTATCAAAAACAAAAAAATAAAGGAAAATCATTCCGTTTTTGAAATAGAGTCATTGTATCCTGGATATGGAGTTACTATTGGTAACGCCCTCCGAAGAGTAATTCTATCGTCTCTTATTGGTGCTGCTGTTACAGAAGCAAAGATAAAAGATGCTCCTCATGAGTTTTCAACCATACCAGGAGTAAAAGAAGATGTCCTAAATATTTTGATGAACTTGAAACAGTTAAGATTCAAGATGCATGGGGATGAGCCTCAGATGGCAACTCTTAGGGTAAAAGGAGAAAAAGAAGCAATCGGGAAAAACTTTGAGTTTTCTTCCGAAGTAGAGCTTGCAAATCCAGATCTTCATATTGCTACGGTCACAGAAAAAGGAACCGAGCTTGAAATAGAAATCAAGATTGAAAAAGGTGTTGGTTATGAATTTCAGGATGACCCTAAAAACAAAAAGGGAATTGGCGTGATTGGGCTTGATGCTGCATTCACCCCAATCAGGAGA
>JALNZJ010000050.1 GCA_023229485.1 bacterium
TAAGAGGCACGTCTACATTCTGCTCTGGATTAATTGACAAAAAATTACAAAATTTCGTTAATTCAGGAGTACTATGTTTTACTGTCGGACAATCAAAAATAATTGAACATTTCCTTGATTGATTATTATCTTTAGTGCATGCCCCCCAAGGCTCACACTGCCACTTATCCTCACTACAAGAAGATTGCGACACTACACAAGCCTCTTCGAGTACTGAATTACCAAAACATCCACTAGGGGAAGCAGATATTAATTTTCGGGTTCGTTTTCCGTTTTGACATAGACTCCAATCAGAATAAACATAAGCCAAGCAATTAACAGTCTGGCATTTTTCTTCTACAATCTTTTCCCCCTCACTACACCCCTCAGAAAAACCAGAAAGAACTGTCCTATATCGCTTTCCATCCTGACAAGAACTCCAATTAGAATAACTATATATACATGGAACACATGATCTTGTTAATTCTTCCGAATTAACGATACAATCGCTAGGGCTTTTTTCGATAACTGTTCTAGTTTGTTTTTTATCAATGCACTTACTCCAATCAGAATATTTATAACTACACGCAGTCTTAATAGTAAAAGATGATTTTAAGCTTGAAGAAATTATTTTTTCGCTACCGCTACTATTAACATAAGAAATGACACTCAAATTCAAAACACCTCCAGAGTAACCATTTGGAATAATAATCTTAGTACACCAAGAAGATGCATCGTCCGAACAAACACTATCAATTGTACTTAACAAAGCAAAGCTTCCATCTTGTGACCTCAAGGAAATCTTTATAGATTTTACACTAACACTATTTTGGACAGAAAGCTTTACAACTATTGAATCTCCCGGATTAACAACTGACGGAGTAATCAATGGAACTCCAATAATAGGCATTTGATCGTTAGAAACAACAACAAAAGTTTTCAATGTAGAAATTTGTATCTTTGTACCATCCGAAGAATATAATAATACTGACCATTCTCCCGCAATATCAGGAGCAGAAAAAGTACCACAAAAAGCATTCCCAGAAATACATTTTTTTAAAACTACAGATAGTTGATTATTTAAACTCGATAAAATTGGCTTCGAAACTAAGTTTAGTGATTCGGCACTTAAAAGAGAAGAATCTACCTCCACCCTAACAGACACCGAACTTCCAATTACTGCAGAAGATGGATTTATTATAATTTTTGAACCATCAAGAACAATACTCGCAATGCTTTTTTTGTTAGCAGAACAAGTAATATTTGCACCTCCATTTATTCCACTACAAGTCCAAGTCCATGGCCCCACTCCCGAAACGTTACCAGCCGTTCCGGTAACACAAAGATTAGCAGTTGGCATGGTACTACTCTCAGTAACTACACCGCAAGTACCATTTATTTTTTTATTAGCACTACAATTCAAACTATTACCCCCAGAAACACACTTCCAAGTCCATCCATTATTATTAGAAACAAAACTAGTAACTGTCCCTCCAACACAAAGATTAGAGGAAGACTCTAGCGTATAAACAGGACTCAACGAAACACACGCATTGACAATACTCGAACCATAATTAGCCGTACCAGCAACAGCACTACTATCATTATCGATATAATTAAAATAACAACTTTCAGTAATATTATCAGTAGAACAATTCCAAGTACATTTACTAGTACTAGTCAAAGGAAAAGCGTTTATTGCTGATGCCGGAGAAGTACATAAATTAAGATTGTGTGCATCGGCAGTATCTTGACACCAATTAGTACCTACCTTAGTAACATTAAAAGCCTCACCACTAGCAACACCGCACAAAGATTTTACAGTAAACTCTTTTCGTATTAATTCAACGGAATCGATATAAGCCGCCACGGTCCAAGTACCAGATTTTCCAACTAAAGAAGCCAAGGCAGTACTAGAACAAAAACCTTGACTACTATTAACACAATCTATTTGTCTTTCAATTACCGCATTATTTGGATCAGTAAATTTCAAAGAAATTATTTTATTAATATTTGATCCAATAATCGTCACTAAAAAACCTTGATTAAGCCAAACTTCTGCAGTGTTTGTACTACCTGTTATGTTAATTACACTAATAGAACTTCTTGTTGTTATATCGTTCGCATCAGCCAAACTAAACCTACTAATGCTACTACCAACAAAAATAATAATTAAAAAAACAAAGATAAAAAGAAAAATAGATTGCAATAATTCCTCTTGTCTCATATTAAATAAAAAAATGAATAATTATAAAATAGTTCAATGTTGCTTATATTATAAAACACATTAATAATTAAAGCAAAGAAGTTTTACATAAAATCAATCTCTTGAGCTTGTAATTGATATAAATAATTAAAGCTATTATTTTTTACTTCAGTTTTTATCTTCTCAATAGTCATTTCTCCAATACGTTCAATTCCTAATGCTTTCATTCCACCCACAGTCATCATTTCTACTATTTTATTCGCCGGCAATAAAGAAGAATTACAATTTATTCCTTTTTGAAGCAAAGCGGTAAACTTACCTGCCTCCCATACATCAAGCCGATTAGAACTAGCCGCCCCATCAGTACCAATAGCAACATTTATCCCAGCATCAATTAAGTCAGAGACAGGAGATATTCCCGATCCAAGTTTAAGATTACTAAGCGGACAATGAACAACACTACACCCTTTTTCGGCAATTATCGAAACATCTTCTTTGGTCAACCAAGTGCAATGGATTAAAGTAGTTTTTTCGTCAAGAACTCCAATTTTATCAAGATAAGCAATAGGAGTTAATCCGTGGTTTTTTAAGCTATCTTCTATTTCTTTTTTTGTTTCAGAAACATGTATCTGGTAAATAGCATTAAAATCCTTTGCCAATTTTTTTGACCTTTTAAGGTTATCTTCATTTACTGTATATGGAGAATGGGGAGCAACAGAAACAAAAACATTTGTATTAGTTTTATACTCTTCTAATAAACTTTTTGTGCTTTCAAAATCTTTTTCAAAAATTTCTTGTCCTTTTATATCAAGTAATCCTTCGCCAACAACAACTAAAAACTTTTTTTCCGTTGCTGCTTTTGCCACTTCCTTTTCAAAAAAATACATATCCATAAATGCTCTTATTCCATTATCATACATCTCATCTATAGCTTTTTTTGTTTCAGTATAAACAAATTCTGGATTAACACTTTTCGCTTCCATCGGCCAAATACAGTCATTCAGCCACTTGTCTAAAGGCAAGTCTTCTCCTAATCCCCTGAAAGCAATCATTGCTGCATGAGTATGTGCATTAACTAAAGGTAAATTAAATCTTGTTTTCATTTTCTATTTTTGCTTTATTTAATATTAATAAAATTATAACAATATTAATTCAAAACAAAAAGACCGGATAACCCGGTCTTTCACTCAAAACTATTTCGTTGTAGGTTGATTTTGTCCCGGACCTTGGCTGCCTGTCGGCATCAAGGACTGAGAAGAAATTTGTATAATTTTAGCAGTTACACTCCCATCAGAATTCTGATCTCCGGTAACAGTAATATTTGAACCGACACTAATATCATCAATTGAGCCAGTAGTCGATTTTAAAAATTGCGTTGATTGAGAGAAAAAAACTATTTTTGATCCTCCGCTTCTATCTTTCAAGACAATACTCTTATCATCCTTGCTCAATATCTCTCCGCCAACAAGTCCACCTTTTTGCCTATTTGTCACTTGCCCAGCAGTGCCCTGTTTTTGTCCGTTCTGCATTTGCCCATTCAGCATCTGAGCAAACCTTGCACCATTCTTACCTTCTTGATACTTCATTCCTCCATAAAAAAATCCTCCCGCTACAACGATTAAAATAATTGTAAAAACTATATATTCTTTTTTTATTTTTTTAATAGTCATTATTTTATTTTTATAATAATTTAATAATTAATTTTATTCATATCTTAATGCCTCAATTGGATTCAACTTACTAGCCCGATTTGCTGGATAATATCCAAAAATTATTCCAATAGCTCCCGAAACTCCAAATGACAATACTACTGAAAAAGTTGATACCTGCGTTGCAAGACTAAAAAACTGATAAGCGACAAAAGAAACTAAACATCCTAAAATTATACCAATGATACCCCCCGTAAAAGTAAGCATTATTGCCTCTCCTAAAAATTGGAAATTAATATCCTTTCTTTTTGCACCAATAGCTTTTCGAAGTCCAATCTCTCTCGTTCTTTCAGTTACTGTAGTCAACATCATATTCATAATACCTATTCCGCCAACCACTAATGAAATTCCTGCCACTGAACCCAAAAGCATGGTAAAAGTATTAGTCACAGAAGATGCGGTAGCTACAATATCAGCCTGATTCATTATGCTAAAATCCGCAGTAGAAACATTATGTCTATCTAAAAGTAATGTTGTTATATCAGTCTGCAATACCGTCATTTCCTCTTGACTAGAGGCTTGGACAGCAATAGTGGAAACATAATTCCCTCCAGTTAAATATTGTTGTGAAACGGTAATTGGGATATAAATTACATCGTCCTGATTATTAAAACCACTCCCCCCCTTTTCTTTTGTTATTCCAACAATAGTAAAATTTATACTCTTGATACGGATTGTCTGCCCAATAACACCTGAGGAGTCAACATCTTCACCAAATAAATCATCTCGCACAGAAGGCCCGATAACAGCAACCTTTGACATGCTTTTTACATTTTGATCCGTTATGAAATTACCAGTCTCTACTTCAACATTTCTCACTGTTGGATAAGCCGAAACAACCCCATTAATAGTCGTGTTCGTATTTGTACCTTTAGCGGTTACTTGATATCGCCCCGAAACCTCAGGAGAAACAGCCAGTACAGAAGAAAGGGATGATATCGCCTCGGCATCATCTTTTGTTAATGTCTGAGAGGAACCTCTGCCTTGACTTACTTGAACCCCCATACCTCGCTGAGCTCCAGGAGTAATCAAGAGAAGATTTGAACCTAAAGATTGTATACTTGATTCAATACTACTCTGCGAACCTTGCCCAATAGCAATCATGGCTATCACGGAACCAATACCGATAACAATACCAAGAATTGTTAATCCAGATCTAGCCTTATTAGCCAAAAGTGCTGAATATATTTCTTCAAATAAGTCTAAAAATTTCATGAATTACTTTTTAGTTTTATAATCATCGGTAATCACCCCATCCCTAATAAAAATAATACGATCAGCATGTTCAGCAACTTCCTTTTCGTGAGTAATCAGAATAATAGTATGATGTTGTTCTCTATTCAAAGTTTCAAAAGTTTTTAAAACAATTTCTCCTGTCTTAGTATCCAAATTACCAGTTGGCTCATCGGCTAAGATTAAAGTTGGATTATTAACTAAAGCTCTTGCAATAGCAACTCTTTGCATCTGTCCTCCAGATAACTGATTAGAAAGATTATTATAGTGCTTTTCATCTAATCCAGCACTTTTCAATGCCAATCTAGCTATCGTTTCTCGTTCTTGTTTTGGAATTTCGGCGTAAACCAAAGGCAGCATCACATTACGCAAAACAGTTGAACGAGCCAAAAGATTAAAAGATTGAAAAACAAAACCGATTTTTTTATTTCTTATATCAGCAAGCTCATCATCAGAAAAATCAGCTATATTTTTACCATCTAATAAATACTCTCCAGAAGTCGGGGTATCAAGAGCACCCAAAATATGCATCAAGGTAGACTTTCCAGACCCTGAAGGTCCCGTTATCGCAATAAACTCTCCATCTTTAATGGAAAATGTTAAATCCTTCAAAACAACAATTTCTCCCGAATCATTCTTATAAGTTTTAACTATGTTTTTACACTCAATCATATTACTTTGAAGTATTTGTTTTTGTATTTGTTGTCGTTGTCGTTCCACTCCTATTTCCACCCCCCATCTGGAATAAACTCTGAACACTACTATTACTAGATTTTGTTGTTGACGTGGCCGTAATTGTTTTTACAACCACCAAGTCTCCTTCACTAAGACCGGTCAAAATTTCTGTCGAGGTGTCATTTGATAGTCCGGTGGTTATTTCTTGTCTTTTCGTTTTGTTTTTTAATACAACTCCACTAGCAGATCCTACTATACTACTATCGATAGTTTCATCTGGAACTTCTACATAACTAACATTGTTTGCGGTTTTTATTGCCGAACTCGGAACCACCAAAGCGTCCTGG
>JALNZJ010000001.1:0-1829 GCA_023229485.1 bacterium
AATATCGCAAGGCAAGGCAAAAAAAATAATTGTAGCAAGGGGATTTTGATTTTCATTTCAGATATTTCTAGCGAAGCAAAAAAACAAGCAAAAGAAAGTAATGTCGAGCTTACTGATAAAAAATACTTACAAGAATTATTATTGTCATACCTTACGGAAAACTGGCAATAATGATTGACAATTTATATTAACAAGGTTAAATTTATCTTAATATAGTTCTTTTTTTATTTACAGTCCCTCTAAGTTTTTATTTCAAAAGTTTAGAGGGGCTGTTAATGGTCCCAATGAGAGATTAAATGACGGAAGCTAGGTCAGAAGATAACGTCTGTGGGGTTGCTTGCAACTACACGGGTATCACTGGAGAACTGGTGGAAATTAATTTACCCAAAAATCGCATAGGGTACGCTCCGCTATCTTGTGGAAAGTGCCGCGGTGCGTGTCGGTACCATCCAGTGATTATGAGAAGCACGAAAAACCAATTTCCATGTCTTCGAGATGAAGATATTGGGAAAAATTAGATAAAGGTTATTTTCTACCTTTAAAACCCTCCTTAATTTGAGCCAATGTGCTCATTTTGTTTTTTTGGGGCTAATATTTTTGACAAGTATATTTTGGTGTATCATAATTATAATGCCAAGGTGAACGGGGGACTTTTGAGGGAGAATTTATTTTATTGCTACTCTTGTCTTAATCCTTCACTTTGACTTCTATGTTCTAAAAGGAGGTAATCCCTTTTTAATTGATAAAAATGCATTTTTTATCATAGTTACGCAAAAAACAACATAACTTTCGTAGTGATAAGTAATATTAGTTTGTTTATTGTCGGTATTTTTCTTAATTACAGCCTTAGCTGTTTTTTTATTTTCTAAAACATATTAAACTGTTGAATAAACCAACAAAAAATGCTATTTTTAACTCATGAAAAAAATATTAAGGAATAAATATTTTCTTTTACGTCACGGAAAAAACGTCCATCAAGTAGAAAAAAAAGACATAGCTTATTGCTATCCAGATGACAGTCCTCCTTGCGAATTGATTGAGGAAGGGGTTAAAGAGGCAACAAATGCTGGGAATTATTTAAAAGGATTAGGAATAGATATAATTATTTGTTCGGATACTTTGAGAACAAAACAGACAGCAGAAATAGTTGCTGATATGATTGATTATGAAGAGAAGGATATAGTATTTGAATCAAGATTGTGTGATAAGAATTGGGGCACTTTTGGAGGAAAACAAAAAACAGAAATATGGAATTACTATAATGAAGATAAAATAAAAGCCTTTGATATTGCTCCACCCTTGGGTGAGACTTGGCACGAATGTCAGCAAAGGATTGTAGATGTTTTTGATGAGCTTGAGAATCAATACAAAGAAAAAGTAATCTTAATAGTCTCTCATAGTAATCCTTTGTGGCTACTTGAAGGCTATCTTAATGATAATACTGAACAAGAAATGCTGAATGCTTACGATAAAATAATAAAGACAGGAGAAGTTAGAAAAATATAAAACTGCAACTATGAGCAACGAAGAAAAGATATTAGAGTTTTGGGAAAAAGAAGATATTTTTCACAAATCAATAAAAAATAGAGCGGGTGCAAAGTATTATAGTTTTTATGACGGACCTCCTTTTGCAACTGGAAAACCCCATTATGGGCATATTCTTGCGACAACTATTAAAGATAGTGTTTTACGTTTTTGGACAATGAAAGGCTATCAAATCCCTCGTCGTGTTGGTTGGGACTGTCATGGCTTGCCAGTAGAAAATCTAATTGAAAAAGAACTTGATCTCAAGGGCAAGAAACAGATTGAAGAATTAGGAATCGAAAAAT
>JALNZJ010000001.1:1839-26087 GCA_023229485.1 bacterium
CGCTTGCCGAAGTTCAGTTTTTGCTTGCGTTTCTGACTTTCAAGAAACATTAAAGAGGGTTGGAAGATGGGCAGACTATTCCGAAAGTTATTCCACAATGGATAATAACTATATTGAATCGGTCTGGTGGGTACTGAAACAGCTTTGGAATAAGAATCTAGTGGAAAAGAATTATCGAGTTTCTCCATATTGCCCAAGATGTGCTACAACAATTTCTAATTTTGAAGTTAATCAAGGCTACAAAGAAACTAGGGATAAATCTGTCTACGTAAAATTTAAAATCACCAATCAAGAAGAATTTAAAAATGCTTTCTTTTTGGTTTGGACGACCACTCCTTGGACATTGCCAGGGAATATTGCTCTCGCCATTAACGATAAGCTGGATTATTGTTTAGCCGAGAATAACGGCGAGAAATATATCTTAGCGAAAAACAGGCTCTCAGTTCTCGAAGGGGATTTCAATATTATCAAAGAAATGAAAGGAAAAGATTTAATAGGAGTTTCTTATGAGCCGATGTTTGACTATCTAGTCAAACAGGATATCAACGGTATTAAAAATTGCTTTAAAATTTTTACTGGAAATAGTTTTGTGACCGATGGAGATGGTTCGGGAATCGTCCATATTAATCCGATGCACGGAGAAGACGATTTTCAATTAGCAAAAGCGAACACTCTACCATTTTTTCACCTTATTGATGAAGAAGGCCGCTTCACAAATGAAGCTAAAGATTTTGCAGCTTTATTTGTTAAAGATGCAGATCCAAAAATCATCAGCTATTTAAAGGAAATAGGAGTATTTTACAAAGAAGAATTGATTATTCACGAATACCCTCATTGTTGGCGATGTGACTCGCCCTTGCTTTATTATGCTGTAGACAGTTGGTATGTATTAGTTACAAAAATAAAAGACAAATTAGTTGCCAATAACCAACAGACTCGCTGGGTTCCAGAACACCTTAAAGATGGGCGTTTTGGTAAATGGTTGTTGGGAGCTAGAGATTGGGACTTTGCTCGTAGGAGATACTGGGGAGCACCAATTCCAATTTGGGAATGTAGTGAATGTAATGAAAAGTTATGTATTGGAAGCAAAGAAGAAATAAAAGAGCATCAAGTTTCTGGTGGAGAGTTAAATGACTTGCATCGTCCGTTTATTGATGAAGTAATCTTAAAGTGTCCAAAGTGTGGTAAAGAGATGAAAAGAGTAGAAGGCGTTTTTGATTGTTGGTTTGAATCAGGCTCTATGCCGTATGCTCAGTGGCACTATCCTTTTGAGAATAAGGAAATGGTTGAAAAGACTTTTCCAGCCGATTTTATTGCGGAAGGCTTGGATCAAACAAGAGGATGGTTTTATACGCTTGATGTTCTCGCAACTGCCTTAACGCTAGACGATATCGGACTTGGCACAAATAAGCCTGCCTTCAAGAATGTCATTACCAATGGTTTAGTTTTAGATGACAAGGGGAGAAAACTAAGCAAAAAATTAAAGAACTATCCAGACTCAATAGAAGTCTTTAATAAGTATGGAGCCGATTCCTTGCGTTATTTTCTTTTAGCCTCTACTAATATCGGAGAAGAGTATCGCTTTTCAGAAGATAAGGTCAAAGAAGTCTGGCGAAATGTGATTTTGAGCTTGGAAAATTGCTTTAAGTTTTATGAAACATATATTCCAAAAGATAAAAAGATTATTCCTTCTTCAGCCTCGACAAACATTTTAGATAAATGGATAATAGGGAAAGTCGAAGCATTAAATTTTGGTGTTGATAAATTTATGCAAGAATATGATTTAACTCGGGCTGCGAGATTATTCGGCGGAGGACAAACCGAGGGCGGATTAGAAGCTCCAAAAGCCAGCGTCAACTGGGAAAACTATGCCATGGGAGCATTTATTGATGATTTATCTAATTGGTATATTAGGAGATCAAGAAAAAGATTTCAAAAACCAGAAAGCGAAAAGGAAAGAGACGAAGCAATGCAAACATTGCATTATGTTTTATTGAAATTAACTAAATTAATTGCACCATTTACTCCTTTTATCGCCGAGGACTTATATCAAAAACTAAAATTAAAAGATGATCCAATCAGTGTTCACCTTTGTGATTTTCCTCTACCAGACGAAAAAGTTTTAAGTTTTGATTTTTATAACATTTATCAGGACATGTTCTTTGTACGAGAGTTTGTAGCGTTAGCACTTTCAAAGAGATCAGAAATTGGGATTAAGGTTCGTCAACCATTAGCTTCTGTTTCTGTTTCATCTCGTTTTGAAGAGGGCATATGTTTTAAAAATAATCAAAAAGATCTTTTTGAGATTATAAAAGAAGAGGTTAATGTCAGGAACGTATTAGTTAAGAAGGGAACGAATAACGATTCTATTATTTTTGATACAGTAATTACAGAAGATTTAAAAGAAGAAGGATATTTAAGGGAAATTATCCGCCATATTCAGCAAGCAAGAAAAGAAATGCACTTAAAGCCAGAAAACACAATTGATATTTATTATACAAGTAAACTATTATCTTCTTTCATTGAAAAAAATAAAGAATATTTAGCGAAAGAAGTTTTAGCAAGAGGTTTTATACTTTCAGATGATATTATTGACGCTAAGCAGATAAGTTTAGGAGAAAATAGCACTATTATTTTTAACATAAAGGTTGTATAATAAACTAATTAGTCTTACGATTTTTTAAAATGGAACAACTTCTTCCAATAGAAAAACCGGGTAAAAGTGGTAGTATAGGAGCTCATCGAACAGAGGGTGGAGCTTTTGAGCATAAAGAAAGTAAAAAAACCAACAAAGAAGATAAAAAAGAAAGAAAATTTGGTTGGTCTCTCGGAGTTTCGGAAAAACCAGTAGTCAAAAATGAGGGCGAAGACAGAAGTAAATATTTAGGATCACTATCAAAAATTAAGGATAAGGCAAGCGGTATTAATACTAAGTATCGAGATAGTGTCGTTAAGCCATGGGATTTTAATGCAGTTAGAAGCGACCCATCTCAGAGTCAATACGGAAATGCACTCGCCAATTTAAAAAATAATGTTAAGGAGAAAGGATAAAAACTATTATGAATAAAAAATTAATATTTATTATTAGCTCAATAATCTTAGTCTTAGTATTATTTTTCTTCTGGCAAAAAATGGCTTTTGATAGAGGGATTTTAAAACTAGAAATAATGGGACCAGATAAAATTGCTGTAGGGGAAGAGTTTGAATACATAGTTAAGTACAAAAACAATGGATCAATTAATTTAGAGAACCCAGAAATGGTTTTTAGTTATCCCGATGGAGCAATTTCTGAAGATAATGTAAAAGTTAAAAAAGTTACTGCCGACGAATTGGGTGGAACTATATATCCAGGACAAGAGAGAACAATGAGGTTTATTGCAAGGCTTTTAGGTAAAGAAGGTGAATTAAAAAAAGCCGAAGTTAAGGTTAGTTTCCAACCGCAAGATTTGAAAATCAGGAATGAAACAACTAGTTCATTTTCAACTGTCTTAGGTAAATTAGCTCTTGATTTGAGTTTGGATATTCCTCAAAAATCAGGTGCAGGTAGGCCGATAACAGTTAAAATTTTTTATTCTTCAAAAGTTCCATATCCATTAAAAGACCTATCTCTTTCAATTGAATATCCATCAGATTTTCAATTTGTTTCGGCTACGCCAAAATTAATGGACAATAAACAATACGACGAACCAATTTTAAACGAATCGGACAGCAAGAAAATAGAAGTATCAGGTATTTTAAATGGAAATCCACAAGATCAAAAGATATTTAAAGCAAAAATTGGCGTTTGGCAAGATGGTAATTTTATTGTACTTAAAGAAGCAAATCGAGGCGTTGCTATTATTGCTCCCCCGGTACAGTTTACTGAAAAGATTAATAACCAAGAGGGGTATGTAGTTAATATTGGAGATAGGCTTCATTACGAAATATCATTTCGAAATGTTGGCGAAGAGGAAATGAAAGATTTAGCACTTATAGTAAAACTCGAAGGCAGTGGACTTGATTACAATTCTATTCAAGCTCCAGATGGGGTTTACCAAAAAGGAGACAACTCTCTCATATGGGATGGTAATCAAATTTCTGAGCTTCAAGATTTTTCTATAAATACCGAGGGTAAGGTAGAGTTCTGGATTTCTACAAATAAAAAATGGACGATGAAAAGCCAAGGAGACAAAAATCCGTTTATTAAAACAAAAATAACACTAGGCCAAATTAAGCAGGAATTTTTAAATAAAATAAATTCTTCGTTAATTGCGGTTCAAAGCATTAGAACTGATAGTAAAATTTTTAATGATTCGGGGCCAATGCCAGTTAAAGCTGGCGAAAAGACGATATTTACAGTTGAGTGGGTAGCAAAAAATCATTATAACGATATGACTAATGCTAAAATGACCACAGTTCTTCCAAGCGGAGTAAGATTCATTGATGGACAAACAAAAGTTCCCGATGGAACAAAAATTTTTTATGATGAAGGGACTAGACAATTAACATGGGAAATAGGTTCACTTGAAGCTGGTACTGGAGTTCTTGATGGAGGGAAAAATTGTGCCTTTCAATTATCAATTAATCCAGACACAATAGATGCAGACGTATTATTAATTGGATCATCACAATTATCAGGGATAGATCTTTGGACGAATAGTAATTTAACTACTAATACGGATCCAAATTATAGTAAATAAAGCTTATGCAAGAGATATTCAGCCCTACAAGACTTATTATTTTTGGCCTTATATTTTTATTCTTTTTTTCGATTCCCGTTTTTACGATTATGCAGATTCAAAAAACTGATAATGAAAAAAAAATAAAATACGATTTGAGACAATTGGAATCATGGGCACAAGTTTATAAGATGAAAAATAGCGATTTTAAAGGTTTTGATGAGGATATGGAAATCAAGATGATAAAAATAGACCTCGTTGCAGCCACAGGAAATCCAGTTGAAATTAATTTTGATGACAATTATGAAATATATTGTATTAAAGCAATAAAAGATAAAAAAACATATTGCATTGATGATACGGGAGATTTAGTAGAAGATGGTACTGGCTGTAAACCAGGCACTGGGACTTGTAAGCAATAAAATATTGACAACCAAGGCATAAAATGTTATCGATTGCTTGTATGAGCTCAATGTTTGTTGAGGGTACGGATAATGAAGGACAGAAGATTTTTTTCTTCATTGAAGATGGAAAGAAAAGAAAAAAGATACATTCTGTTCAGTTGACAGAGGTATCGGATGGGGCTATGGACATTTGTCTAATCCCAAAACTAGGTCAATTATCTGAGGAAGAAAAATTTCCAAGGGTAATCATCGAAAATGAAATAATGATAATAGACTTGAACAATTTTGTTCCATATTATCCGACACCACTTTCGGTGAAGTAAGAAAGACGCAATTAAGCGTCCCTTTTTTTTATCTGTCTTATAAAAGTCTGATTATCGTTATCTTCGATAGACCATCCATTATTTAATATTTTGTCCCGCAACTCATCAGCGATTTGCCAGTTTTTTTCATTTCGTGCTTTCACTCTTTCTTCGATTAATTTTAGGACCTCACTAGGAATAGAGCTTAATTCAGCACTCCATATCGGCAAGCCGATATCATCAATTGATTTTAGGATAAACTGCTTATTCACAAAAGATTTTTTATTAATCGACACGTCTTTTATTCGCAATCCAAAAACAGTATCAAACTCATGTAGTAAGGAATACTTTTCAAAATCAGTTAAGTTTTTATCTTTTATCATTTCCCAGCATAGTGCTAGAGCACTTGGAATATTCAAATCATCATTTACAAAATCCAAGAATTTATTTTTATATTCATCAAAAATATTACTAAGCTCAGTTTTTGCACTTTCTTTAAGGTCACTTGCTTTTTCGTAAAGTTTTTCTAATGTATTTTGTGAGAACTCTATGCTTTCGTCACTAAAATTCATCTTTTGCCTATAATGAGTATTAAGACATTGATAGCGATAAGCGAGAGGGCTAATTCCTTTATTTTTCAAATCAGTGATAGTAGTAATGTTACCTAAGGATTTACTCATTTTTCCATCTTTAACGTTTAGGAATTCTCCATGCATCCAATAGTTTGACATTATAGTGGCATAAGCTGCGTCAGCTTGAGCTATTTCATTAGTATGATGTATTGAGACGTGATCAATTCCACCACAATGAATGTCAAAAGGTATTCCAAGATTTTCGATACTCATAACCACACATTCTGTGTGCCATCCTGGGAAGCCGATTCCCCAAGGCGATACCCATTCCATTTGTCTTTTTTCATTCTTTGGACTGAATTTCCATAAAGCAAAATCAGTTGGATTCTTTTTTTCTTTTACTTCTTCAATCCTTCCTCGGAGTTCAGTCTTTTCTTTTTCGCCCCATAATTTTCCATACTTTTTTAATTTTGAAGTATCAAAATAGATTCCATCAGTAATGATATAAGTATATCCTTTTTGCTCTAATATTTTTATCAGTTCTATCTGTTCTTTTATTGTATCGGTAGCTTTTACCAGAATAGTAGAGTCCTCAATATTTAATAGTTTCAAATCCTTTAAGAACTGAGAAGTATAAAATTCAGCAATTTCCCAGACGCTTTTTTGCTCTTGCCTCGCTCCTTTCTCAAGCTTATCCTCGCCCGAATCTGAATCGGAAGTCAGGTGTCCAACATCAGTAATATTCATCACATGCTTTACCTCGTAGCCATTTAATTTAAGAACTCTTTTAAGTAAGTCTTCAAAAATATATGTTCGGAGGTTTCCAACATGAGCAAACCAATAAACGGTCGGGCCACAAGTATATAATCCAACTTCATTTGGTTTAATAGATTCAAACTTTTCTTTTTGTTTTGTAAGGGTATTATAAAATTGAATCATACATTTAAGTAATTATTTATTTCCACTATATTTTTTCCTCAAAAATTACATTTTAAAGATTACGAAGTAATCACCATATTTGTTCCTTCTCACTCCCTTTCCCTTGGCACGCTAAAATTTCATAAACGCAATTCGTTTTAATATTTCTTTTTCTTCGCCTCTTGCTTTGACTGAAAGCAAGCAGTTAAATTCTTAGCAAAGAATTTATGTCGGAGAAAAAGAAATATTAAAAAAAGAATTGCAAACCTCTTTAAATTTTATGCGATCCTTTTCTTCTATATATATCTTTCTCCTCGGTCAGGGAATACTGTAACAATTACTTTTCCAGGATTTTTCTTTGCGACATCTAGAGCAGAGTACATTGAAGCTCCAGAGCTTGGCCCTACAAGAATACCCTTGCTGCTAGCCAAATAATCCCGTCCTACAAGCGACTGCTCTTCAGTTAGTTCATACATCTCATCTATTAGCTTTTCGTCCATTACGGGAGGAATGTAGCCCTCTTTAATAGACTTGATTCCTTCTATTATTTCGTGTCCTACTTGCGGTATTACTCCAACAATTTTTATTTTTCCTTTAATCTTTGTGCAATTCCGGTTATTGTGCCACCAGTACCTATTCCTGCGACAAAAAAATCAATTGGTTCTTCCATTTGCTCAATTATTTCTTTTGCAGTTCCTTCATAATGAGCAATAACATTATTTTCATTCTCGTATTGGTTTAAATATACAAGTTTTTCGCCATTGGCAATCTTTTCTTTTATTTCAGGAATAATATCTTGCCTTAATCGATCGTCAAAAATTACTTCTCCTCCAAATTTTTCAATTATTTTTACTTTTCCAGCAGCTGTATTTGACGTTGTTATTACTTTTAGGTTATATCCTTTGGCAGCAGCAATCATTGCCATTGCAATTCCAGTATTTCCACTAGTCACTTCAATTAAAGTATCTCCTTTTTTTAGAGTACCTTGCTTTTCTGCCGCTTCAATCATTGCGAGAGCAGTCCTATCTTTTATTGATCCTCCTGGGTTAATTCCTTCTAATTTCGCAAATATTTTAGAAGGGAATTCTTCAATTTGTATTAATGGTGTAGCTCCAATTAGTTCTATAAAAGTTTTCATAATTTTATTAACAAATGTTATTTATATTATTGTAGTATATTTTAGTTAAATAAAAAATCCCTATTAGGGAATTTAGCTTATTGAATTTAAAAAATAATCAAAAACTAACCCCCTTGTAAGGATTTCGCACTACAACAACATGATGTAATAATTGCTTTTTCCATGATTATTATCCTAATATTATCTTTTTGTCGCCTCAGTGTCAAGAAACCTTTTAAATTTTTAGTCAAGTTGATTTTTATTCTTAAAAATAATAGAATATCAGTATATGTCAGAAAACAATTTAGTATTATATAGGAAATATAGACCTCAAAGTTTCAAGGATTTTGTTGGTCAGGAACAAGTAACCAAGGTTATAATGAACGAGATTTTGACTGGTTCTATTAGTCATGCTTATTTATTTTCTGGACACAGGGGAACTGGAAAAACTACAATGGCAAGAATATTTGCTAAAGCTATTAATTGCCAGAATAGAAAAGGAGCCGAGCCTTGCAATGAGTGTCCTTCTTGCAGGGAAATCAACGAAGGCAGGGCAATTGATTTGATTGAAGTTGATGCTGCCTCAAATAGAGGAATAGACGAAGTAAAAGCTCTTCGTGAGGGGATAAGATTTGCACCAACCTTTTTGAAATATAAGGTTTTGATTTTGGACGAAGCTCATCAATTATCTAAAGATGCAACAAACGCCCTATTAAAAATAATGGAAGAGCCACCATCGTATGTTGTTTTTATTTTAGCCACAACCGAAGCGAACAAAATGATTCCGACTATCTCTTCTCGATGCCAGAAATTTAATTTCCACAAATTGAATCATGATTTTATTGCCCAAAAGCTTAACGTTATTTGTAAAGCCGAAAAGATAAAAATAGAAAAAGACGCTCTTGATTTACTAATTTCTTCGGCCGACGGTTCTCTTAGGGATGCTGAAGCAAAAATGAACCAATTAATAAACTTCGTTTCCGACACAGCCCTCACTGCTGGCGATGTCCGTGAAATTTTAGGTCTTTCGGATATTAATTTAGCTGTTGAGCTAACTGACATCCTGGCACAGAAGCAAAAGGCAAAAGCAATGAAATTTATCAGTGATAATACTGAAAAAGGACTTGATATTGCCGACTTCCTTGGTATGACAATTGACTACCTAAGGAAAATTATGTTATTAAAAATAGGTACTGAATTAATTGATATTGCAATGCCGAGCGAGACTAACGAGGTGAAAGAAAAAGCATTGAAACAGGCCGAAGTATTTGAAGAAAAAAGACTAGCGAAGACATTAGCGTTATTGATGGATGCCGAGAACAAGACAAAATATTCCTCCATCCCACAGTTACCTTTGGAATTAGCTATTATTGAATCTTTTGAAGATTGATTCCTTGTATTATTGAACTAGTGTAGTATTATTAAATAAATAATAACCACTGTTCACATATGATGAATCAAAAAGAAAAAGCGGTCGCCCTAAGAAAGAAAGGCTACTCTTATTCCGAGATATTAAAAGAAGTTACAATAGCTAGATCTACTCTTTCCTTATGGTTAAGGAAAGTTGGATTAGCAAGGCAACAAAAACAAAAAATTACTGCAAAACGAATAGAGGGAGCATTAAGAGGTGCAAAAACTAGAAAAGATCAAAGAATTAAAATAACGAAGGAAATTAAAGATAGTGCAAGGATAGAAACAAAAGATACTAGCGAGAGGGAGCAATGGTTAATCGGAATAGCACTGTATTGGGCCGAAGGAGCAAAAGAAAAGGATTATGGAACAAAAGCTTTGGTAAGCTTTAGCAATTCCGATCCTAAGATGATTTTATTTTTTTTATCGTGGCTGAAAAATACCTTTTCAGTAAATAACTCTAACTTAGTTTATGAATTATATATTCACGAAACTGCAGATATTAAGAAAGCCCTAAATTACTGGGCTGATGTTCTTTCAGTATCAAGTAAAGAGATAAGAGTGTATTTGAAGAAAAATAAAATAAAGACTATAAGGAAAAATACTGGAAGCGGTTATTTTGGATTAGTAAGAATTAAAGTTAAAAAAAGCACAAACCTTAATAGGAGGATTGCTGGATGGATAGAAGGGGTTTATGAAGGGTTATTATAGATATTATTGCGGGATCGTCTAATGGTTGGACATCTGCCTTTGAAGCAGAAGATTCTAGGTTCGAGTCCTAGTCCCGCAACATAGACTTAAGCACCTCCTCGGGGGTGCTTTTAGTTATGTAAGTGTGGATTGGGCGATAAGTCGGAACTACGACTAGCAGCAAGGTTGACCGAAGGAAAATTCCAGCGGAATTTATCCGATGGCGAAGCCCAGGGCCCACTAATGGGCACCAAGGAAGTGTCTTTTAACTGCTTTATAGAGAAGCGAAGAGGAAGCGAGGACTTGACATATATAACATAATTGTCTATTATGTCTATAGTACATTAAAGAGGGAAAGATGGATGAGGATTGGGTGCTTATAAATTTTTGCATTATTTTTGTTATTGCAATAGTGCTTTACGGGGCTACATAGTTCTTTAACGCTATTGGAGGAAAATGATGGTGTCAATCAAGACTATATAAGAGCAAATAAGCTCTTTCTTTTTTTGCAATAAATATCAAATTTGTTTTTTATTCTCATAATGATATAATTAACAAACAAAAATAAATAATATAAGTAAAACAAAAATGGAAAATAATAAAACACTATCATTGTTGATAATATTAGCCTTGATTGCTGGTGTGGCACTCGGATACTATTATCCAAAAAACACAGAAAAAAAGGTAATTGAGAGTATTCAGCCAGTAGCAATAAGCGATAATCCCTCAATTACGATAGCTACTATTAATCAAAAAGATAATTCTTTTGATATAAATGCCCAATATCCTCAATTTACCTTAGCTGATTCATCATTCAATGCCAAAATCTCTAATATCATCAATGAAAAAATAAGTGAATTTAAGAAAAACTCGGAAGATAATTTGAAGGCAGTAAAAGAGACTGCAACCGCTGAGAATCCAGCTCCTACAGATTGGCAATTCTATTTCAAGGCAGATTGGACTCCTGTCCAAATTAACAAGGACTATATTAGTTTTGTTGTTAATATGTATTATTTCTCAGGTGGAGCACATGGAAATAACGAAGTCTATGCTTTCAACTATGATCTTAAGAACAAAAAAGAAATCACTTTCAATGATTTTATCGGTGGATCACAGGAGACTTTGAAAGCTATTTCATCTCTAGCTACAAAAGATGTTATTTCGCAAAGAGCAAGCTTCGGTGAGCCAGAAAAAACAGTAAAGAAAGAACTAGAAGAGGGAGGCACTAGCCCAGATGCTAAGAATTTTAATGAATTTACCTTTAGTAACGACACTTTGACAATTTATTACCAGAAGTATCAGGTTGGTCCGGGGGCGTTGGGAATGTTGAAATCATCTTTTGATAAAAGTTCGCTAGAGAAACAATCAATAACGTCTAAATACTTTAAATAGGACATATCTTAATTTTATTTGAGAACAGGCCACAATATTGTGGCTTGTTTTTTCTGGAGAGTATTGACAAAAACTGTAAGAAAGAATAATATTTAGAGGTTCTAACTATTTTAATATCTAAAATTATGCAAAACAGATGTAGCTGTAATAAAGAAGAATTATCTCTAAGATTTTTTAATACCTTGAAGATATTCAAGAAAAAATTTAATTTTCAGGATGACATTTATCATTTGACTATCGGGCAAATAGAAATACTCCATTATATTAAAAATAAAAAACAGATATTAATGAAGGACGTTTCTGATTTTTTGGGGATAACTCCGCCATCGGCAACGTCTCTTATTAATAACTTAGTACTAAGCGATATGCTCGAACGAAGCTATGATAAGTCTGATAGACGAATAGTTTTGCTATCATTAACAAAAAAAGGTAGCGAAATATTTGAGAAGGCACACAAAGAAAGGATGAAAATATTTGAAAAAATAATATCTAGCTTAAGCCTGGAAGAGAAAAACAATCTCTTGAGTATTTTAAAAAAAATACATGATTAGTAATTTATAGTTAACCACATTTTAAAAATAAAATTTATGAATATTTTAAATAATTTAAAAAATCACAAAATCGTAATGTTAGTATTAATAGTCTTGGTGACTGTTTCTTCTATCGGGCTTAGCTATTTTAAAAATAGCGAAACTGTCGAGGTCGCTACTACTGATAAAAAAGTTTCTTTGATTCCAGTCAGTGAGTATACAAAAGGAAGAAATACTATTTCTGCCAATGGAGCAATCGAATCATTAGAACAAGCAGAGCTTAGGAGTCAGGTAATGGCTCCTGTTGCTCGCATAAATACTTCAGTCGGTAGTAATGTTAACAGGGGACAAATTCTTGTTGTGTTACAAAACAATGACCTAACCGCACAACTAAACCAAGCTAAAGCTTCTCTCAAGGCTCAACAGGCAAGACTAGAGGAAATGAAGAAGGGGACAAGAAGCGAAGAATTAAAAGTTACCGAGACTCAATTAGAAGCTGCAAGAATAAATTTAGAAAATACAAAAAAACAGCAAGAAATTACGATTGAAAATGCTCGCAAAAATTTATTCAATTCTAATATTACAGCAGTTCCATCCATTGGAACCATTGCTTCTACTACGCCTACTATTACAGGTACTTACAATGGAACAGAAGATGGGAAATATACTGTTAAGATTTATATTACGGGAGATGGTGCAATGTTTCAGGCAGAAGGGTTGGAAAATGCTACGGGTCTTGTAAATACAATTGCTCAACCATTAGGCAAAAAGGGATTATATATTCAATTTCCTTCCCAAGGTATAAATAATGGCACTTGGACAATAAATATTCCAAACACTCAGGCCGCAAGCTATAATGCTAATAAAAATGCCTATGAAGCAGCACTACAAACAAAACAAACTGCCATTGATGCTGCCAATAGTGCATATGAAACAGCAAAGTCAGCTTACGAATTGAAACAAGCTGGATCCAGTCTGGATCAGATTAAGGCTCAAGAGGCTGCCGTAGAGCAGGCTCAGGCAAGCGTTGAAGCAATTAATGCTCAACTACAAAAAACCATAATTACTTCTCCAATTAGCGGAACCGTTTCGGCCGTATCAGTTAAGTATGGAGAGCTGTTAACTGTCGGGCAATCAATAGTTTCCATAGTTAACAAATCAGGACTTCAAGTTAAGGCTTATATTAGTGAGTCTGACTTAACATCAATAGAAGAAGGTGCAAGCGTTACCATAACCGATAAAGTAAAAGGGGTTGTGAGTAAAATTTCTCCAAGCATTGATAGTAAGACAAAAAACGTTGAAGTGGATATTCTTATTATTGATCCAGAAAAATCAGAATTAGTAGTTGGACAAAATGTTTCGGTTAAAATTGATACCAAAAATCAATTAGTTCAAGGATCAACATACTCATTACCACTACAGTCAGTAGGAACTGCTTCTGATTATTATTTTATTTATATTATTGATAGTGATTCTAAGCTGGAGGAAGTAAGGGTTACTGTTGGGGCCATAAACGGAGAAAATATAGAAATTTTGACTGGACTAACTTCTGATATGAAAATAGTTTCAACAGTTTATGAATTAAAAAAAGGTCAAAAAGTTATAGTACAATAAATTTATAAACTATGAATGATATTAAAAACACAGCACATCAAGAAAAAATAGAAGAATCTACCACAGAACAGCAGTATCTTCTAAATTTAAAATTTGATCCAAATTTAAAAAAATCATGGTTTAATTTTTTTGTTTCAAAATTTAGAATAGTTGTACTTATAATTCTTTTGATTACTTTTGCCGGTATCTTTGCATTTTCAAGTTTACCCAGAGAGTCATCTCCAGAAGTTAAGATTCCTATTGCCATGGTTACAACAGTTTATCCGGGAGCTTCACCTTCGGATGTTGAAGAATTTGTTACAAAAAAAATCGAAACTGGTATTTCGGGCATAAAAGGCGTCGATAAAATTACCTCGAATTCATCAAATTCTATGTCTTCAATAACGGTAGAGTTTGGTGCAAATGAGGACGTTGATGATTCTATAAGAAAATTAAAGGACAAGGTTTCAGGCATACAGAGTAAATTACCAGATGATGCCAACGAGTCAGTAGTTACAGAAATTTCTTTAACCGATAGTCCTGTTTGGACTATTGTTGTGACGGGACCATACGATGGATTTAAAATGAGAGAGTATAGTGAGGATATAAAGGATGAATTGGAAAAAATTCCTGGAGTAAGAGAGATTAATATTTCTGGTGGAGATCAGAAAGAGTTTGAGATTGCTTACGATCCAGATAAGCTCGTATTTTATAACTTATCAGCTGATCAAGCTAATTCAATAGTTAAGGCAACGAATATTAGAATTCCTTCTGGAAATTTTGATGGAAGCAAATTTGTTTATCCTGTTAGTGTTAATGCAAAAATTTATACTGCCGAAGAGTTAGGAAATCTTCCAATCTCTCATACAGACTCAGGTAGTATTATTTATTTGAAGGATTTGGCTACAGTAAAAGAAGTTGCCATTAAAAAAACATCATTGTCTCGTCTTTCGACTGAAAAAGGACAACCTCAAGATGCTATTACCATTTCATTAATAAAACGTACAGGAAGTTCGATTATCAGCATTGTTGACGAGGCAAAAATCAAAGTTGACGCCCAAATAAAGTCAATGCCAGTCGGAATAACATACACAGTTACAACAGATAGTGCAAAAACAATTAATGATGATTTTAATCAGTTAGTTCATGATTTTGTATTAACACTAATACTAGTTTTTGGAATATTATTTTTAACTGTGGGATTTAAAGAAGGTGTTGTTGCTAGCTTAGCCGTGCCATTAGTATTTTTTATTGCTTTTGCATGTTTGTTTGCACTTGGAATATCTTTAAACTTTTTATCATTATTTTCCTTAATTCTTTCCTTGGGGCTTTTAGTTGATGACGCAATTGTTGTAGTATCGGCAACAAAACAATACATGAGAACAGGGAAATTTACTCCAGAAGAAGCTGTCTTGCTGGTATTAAATGATTATAAGATGGTTCTAACGACAACAACATTAACTACAGTTTGGGCCTTTTTACCATTACTATTTTGTACTGGCATTATCGGACAATTTATGAAGTCGATTCCAGTCACTGTTTCTATTACCTTAATATCTTCGCTACTTATCGCTTTGGTAATAAATCCACCATTAATTGCATTTTTGGAAAGAACTAGGCTTACAAAAAGAATATTTTATATAGTTGAAGCATTAATACTTGTCCTTGCTGGAATATCTTTTATTATTGGAGGAGTGTGGGGATATGCAATTGGTGCGATTCTTTTAATATTAGAATTCTTTCTAATTAGATGGTACGAAAGAAAAGGATTCTCCATTCTTTCTAAAAACGCCGAACTTAGTTCCGCCGAAAGAGATGATGACGAATTAATAAAAGAAAAAATAAGAAATCAAAACAAATCGGAGGGGACAGGGCTTGCTAATAAATTCATGTATGGAATTCTAAAATTAGACGGAGTATTGCCATATTATGAAAAATATTTACGCAAAATTTTAGCAACTAGAAAGAGTCGTTTAGTCACCATATTTGGAGTTTTTGGGATTCTTATAATTTCTATTTGCTTACCAGTTTTTGGTATAGTTAAGTCAGAGTTTTTTCCTTCTTCAGATTCTAATTATGTTTATGTAGATTTTAGAGCTCCTGTTGGACAAAAACTAGAGGAAACAAACAATGGAATTAAAATGGTAGAAGATAAGCTATTGAATTATGATGAAATAAAAAGCTTTTCAACTATTGTTGGTAGGCCAAGTGCGGGTACTCGTAGCTACGGAGATAAATCTAATCAAGCCTCAATTACAATTATTTTAAAGGACAAGAAAGATAGGAATATAAAATCATATAACTTTGCTGATAAGCTTCGTAAGGATTTGTCAGAAATTAATGGTGGGACCATTACAATTTCTACTCCTTCAGGAGGACCACCTTCGGGAAGTGCCTTTGAGGCCAACATAAAAGGAGATGACTTAGACAAACTTAATTCTATTGCCTATGATTTAAGCCAAAAGTTATCCTCTATTGATGGAGTTGTTAACGTGGATATATCGTTAAAAGATTCTACTCCAGATTATACTTTTGAATTAGATCCAGTAAAGATGAACCAAAATAATCTTAATGCTGCCTATGTTGGAACGGCATTACGTATGGCTATTTCTGGAACAGAAATAAGCACAATCGTACAAGACAACAAAGAGGTAAGCATTACCGCTAAGTTTGCAAAAGATAAAATTCCAACATTAGAAGATATTCAAAATCTTCAGATATTGAATACAAAAAACCAATCAGTATTTTTAAAGGATGTTGCAACTGTTAACTTAAAACCATCGGTTGATAAAATTACTCGTATTGATCAGAAAAGAACAGTTATTTTAAGTGCCGACACAACAAACAAGACAAATTCTAATTTAGTATTGGCAGAATTTAAGAAAAAAACAGTTGGCTATGAAGTGCCAGATGGATACACAATCGACTATGGCGGACAGAATGAGCAAAATGAAGAATCTGTTGCTTCCATAATTAATGCTATGGGCATTGCCATCGCTTTAATCATTACCACACTTGTTATTCAATTTAATTCTTTTCGAAAAACATTTATAATTCTTATAACAATTCCGCTTGCACTGATAGGGGTATTTATCGGCATGGCAATTTTTAATGTTAGTTTAAGCTTCCCCGGACTTATTGGTATAATGGCCCTATTTGGAATTGTTGTTAAGAATGCTATTATCCTTGTTGATAAAATTGATTTAAACATAAGAAGTGGTATTTCTTTTGATGAAGCAGTTATAGACGGAGGTAAATCAAGACTAGAAGCAATATTTATCACTTCTACTTGTACTATTCTTGGAATTCTTCCAATTACCTTATCTAATGAAACATGGACATCCTTAGGCGGTGCTATAATTTTCGGACTATCTCTATCGTCTTTCTTTACATTATTTGTCATCCCAACTTTATATAAAATGATAATTGGAAGGCAAGAAAGATTTTAATATCGCATTTATAATGTTTAAAGGTCGGACCTCGCCATTTTGACAAAACTTAATCTCCTCCAAAAAACGAGGTCGGACCTCCTTTGACAATTTAAGAAATGATTTTATGAATAAAGAAAACATAATATTGACTATCGGTGGATAAGATGCTATAAATTGTTTATATTTAAATAAATAAAAGACTATGATTGCAGTAATAAAAACAGGCGGAAAGCAATATAAAGTTGCTCCTGGACAAAAAATTAAAATAGAAAAAATAGACACCCTAGAAGGAGAAATGGTAACTTTTGACGAGGTCTTACTTGTTGGAGATGAAAAAATAATTGACATTGGAACTCCTACTATTGAAGGTGCTACAGTAACTGCTAAAGTTATAAGGCAAGACAAGGGGGAAAAGATAGTTATCTTTAAATACAAGCCTAAAAAAAGATATAAAGTAAAGAAAGGTCATCGACAATTTTTTACTGAAATCGAAATTACCGACATTAAGAGCTAATTTACTAAACTTTAAAAAGAGCACCTCATTGCTCTTTTTTAGTTATTCCAAGAGATATAAATATTTTTGGTCAACCAGAAAACATATTCAAAGAAACAAAAAACGACCATATAGTCGTTTTTTTAAAAATCAATTTCTCCTTCTTTAAAATCAAAATTTGTTTCAAGATTCCTAAAGCTTGCTTTTTGTTTATCAAAACAAATCTCAACTCTTCCGATAGGCCCATTACGATGCTTAGCAATAATAATATCAGCGATTCCTTTCCTCGGAGTATCTTCATGATAAGCTTCTTCTCGATAAATAAACATAACAACATCAGCATCCTGCTCTAAACTTCCAGATTCTCGAAGATCTGATAGGCGAGGAATTTTTGGTGTTCTTTGCTCAACTGCTCTTGATAATTGAGACAATGCAAGAACGGGAACATTTAATTCTCTTGCTAATATTTTAAGAGAACGTGAAATTTCTGTAACCTGTTGAACGCTGCTTATTAGATGATTAGACGGTTCAATTAACTGTAGGTAATCAATTACTAATAAGCCCAAATCATGATTAGCTTGCAGTCTTCTGGCCATTGCCTTCATTTGAAGCACGGTACAATTACAAGTATCATCAATGAATATAGGAGCTTCGGAAAGAGTCCCTAACGCCTGTTGAAGTTTTTCAAAATCATCAGTTTCATGAGAAAGCATTCCTTGTCTTATTTTCCACGAATCAATATTGGATTCAGAACTAATTAATCTATCAATCAATTGCTCTTTGGCCATTTCTAAAGAAAATAAACCAACAGCCTTTTTCTCTTTTAAGGCAATGTTTTTAGCAATATCTAGTGCAAGACTACTTTTTCCCATAGCTGGCCTAGCTGCCAAAATTATTAAATCAGATTTTTGTAAACCAGAAAGCATTGCATCTAATCCATTGAAGCCCGTTGAAACGCCTCGCAGAGAACCTCTCTCTTTCGATAATTTATCAATTCTTTCAAATGCACCTTCAAGATATGGCTTTATTGGATAGAAAGCATTTGTCATGCTTTTTTGAGTAATACTGAAAATTTTTCCCTCAGCCCTATCTAGTAGATGGTCTGGATCCTGTTCTTCTTCATAACCCATCAAGGCAATATCTTGACCAGCACCAATTAAATCCCTTAGAACTCTTTTTTTTTGTACAATTTTTCCGTAAGAAAGTACATGACTAGCCGTAGGGACACAATTAATAAGCTCAGTTAAATAAGCAATACCTCCTATTCTCTCTAAATTACTTTGTTCTTTTAGTTTTGAAGATACAGATATCAAGTCGATTGGATCTCCTTTAGTAAACAAATCCGTAATTGCTTTATATATTTCAGAGTGTCCTGGTTTATAAAAATCTTCAGCATGCAAAATATCAGCCACTTTTATAATGGCGTCTTTATCAAGCATTAATGAGCCTAGTAAACTCTTTTCTGCTTCGGTATCTTGAGGGGGAAGTCGTACTTGTGAAGATTGGTTAGGCATTGCCTATAATATAGCAAGTGAAAAATTATAAGTCAATTCTTAAAATGACCACTAAAAATAATATTTTAAATGCTTTTATTTTCTTAAAAATGTGATAGTATATAGCTTATAATCCGTTTATGTACATAGAGTTATGGAAAATTTAGAAAAGATAGTATCGTTCTGCAAAAGAAAAGGTTTTGTATTTCAATCATCTGATATTTATGGTGGATTTGGAGGATTTTATGACTACGGGCCACTTGGAGTAGAGCTTAAAAATAACATAAAGAAATCTTGGTGGAATTATACTGTTTACAAAAGAGCAAATGTTGTTGGATTAGATAGTTCCATTATTATGAATCCAAAAATTTGGGAAGCTTCTGGACATACCAAGACTTTTTCTGATCCCTTAGCTGAATGCAAGGAATGTCACAAAAGATTTCGTACAGACCACTTAATAAAAGAACAAAACTGTGATGAAGCTAATCTTAAATGTCCTAATTGCAAAGGATTGTTTATGCCTTCACGACAATTCAACCTAATGCTTAGAACATATATTGGTCCAGTAGAAGACGATGCTAGTGTGGCTTATTTGAGACCGGAAACCGCTCAAGCAATTTTTGTAAACTATAGGAATATTTTAGACACTCAAAGAGTCAAGCCACCTTTTGGTATTGCTCAAATCGGAAAAGGATTTAGAAATGAGATAACCCCTGGAAACTTTATTTTTAGGACAAGAGAATTTGAGCAAATGGAATTAGAGTTTTTTGTAAAACCGGGAGAAGATGAAAAGTTTTTTGAATATTGGGTAAACGAAAGAATGCGTTGGTATGTTGAAGTGCTTGGAATTAAAAAGGAGAATCTTCGCATCGCATATCAAAGTAAAGAAGACCTAGCTCATTATGCAAAAGCTTGTGGAGATATTGAATACAAGTTTCCAATTGGTTGGTCAGAAATAGAAGGTATTGCGAATAGGGGTGATTTTGATTTAACTCAGCACGAAAAATACTCGGGAGTAGATTTAAAATATTTTGACGCTGAGTCGGGTGAATCGTATTTGCCTTACGTCATAGAACCCTCTTGCGGCGTTGATCGAGTAGTTCTTGCACTTCTTTGCGAAGCTTATACTGAAATTGAAGGAGGAAGAACGACAACAACTGAGTCAGCGAAAGAAATTGAGACAGTTTTACGCCTGAATAAAAATCTTTCACCAGTTAAAATAGCAATTTTACCATTAGTAAAAAATAAAGAAATAATTACGGAGAAAGCAAAAGAAATTTATAATCTTTTATCTTCCCATTTTTATTGCGAATACGATGAAGCAGGTACTATTGGTCGAAGATATAGGAGACAAGACGAAATAGGTACTCCATATTGTATTACTATTGATTTTGATACGGTTGAAAAAGATAATTCTGTCACAGTAAGAGATAGAGACACAATGGCACAAGAAAGAATAGAAATCGATAATCTAATTATGTATTTTTATAAGCAATTTAATAATTTATGAAATTAAACATTCCTTATCGTTTTCAATTGGTTTTACCAATATTGATTTGGACAACAATTTGTTTTATTTTTAATATTACCACTGTTCTAAGTATTGTTAATTTTGAGCCAAAAACACAAAATATTTTTTTGATTATTTCTTTTGCTTATTTTTTAATTGGAATGACTGCCATTGTTATAAAAAACATACCAGTTCGTCCTTTTTCATTAGTTGAAGCAAAAATTTTAAATAAAAACGTTAGAAATAATAAACTCGTTCCTAATATCGTCGTAAACGAAGCTTCAGAAACTTTTACAGTCCTTTCTGGCTATTCAAAAAGGTATCTTGCAAATTCTTTTTATTTTGGAATCGGGTATTTAACTTTGATTTGTGTATGGCAATTTATTTTTTTTAATGATTTTTTCAATATATCGATTATTTTTTTATCAGGAGCAGTTACCATTTCTTTTTTAACAGGATTTTCTCTATTCTGGTTTCAATTTCAATCCTTTGATGTTATCAAAGAGTGTCGCGATTTTTTACTTTCAAAGGGTCTATGTCCGATTGAATCATATTTTTCTAGCATAAAGGCAAAATTTTTATTTTTATTTTTCTTTTTTATCGATACGCTATTACTATATTTCTTAACAATTCTTAGCGACGGCGGTAATGTCATTTTTATTTTCGGACTCACGATGATTATTTTTATTACCTCTATTCTGTTTTTTTATTTAAGTAAATCTTTTAACGAGTTTTTTAATTTAGCAAAAATAGTTTCAGAAGAGGATTTGTCTGTTTTTTCAACAGGAAGTCTTGATAAGGAATTTGTAGATTTGTCAAAAAACCTAAACGAAATATCAATTAGTCTTTATTCTTCAAAGCAGGAGGCAGTAAAATCAAAAAAAGAAATGGAAAAAAGAGTCGAAGAGCTCGAAAGATTTTTTGACCTAACAGTTAGCCGAGAGGAAAAGATGATAGAATTAAAAAAAGAAAACGAAGATTTAAAAAGAAAATTAGAAAAATCAAGCAAATAAAATCAAATGTATAAAAAAACAATACTTAAAAACGGACTTCGTGTAATTACGATTAAACAGAAAGAAACCCAAGCAGCAACAGTTTTTGTATTGGTTGGAACAGGGTCAAAATTTGAAACAAAAAATATTTCAGGAATTTCTCATTTTTTAGAACATATGTACTTTAAAGGTACAAAAAAAATGAAAAACCTGAAAGAGGTTGCGGAAAAATTAGATAGAATTGGAGGAAGTTATAATGCTTTTACTAGCGAAGAGTGTACGGGATACTATGCAAAAGTTGATTCGGGTCATTTTGATATCGCTTTAGAGTGGGTTGCTGACCTATTTCTTAATTCCAAAATTCCTGCTAGTGAGATGGAAAAAGAAAGAGGAGTGATAATTGAAGAACTGAATATGTATAAAGAAAATCCAATGATGCATATTAATCAGATATGGAAAGAGGTATTATATGGAGATCAGCCAGCCGGATGGGAAATTGGAGGAACAAAAAAAAGCGTATTAAGCATTACAAGAACTCAAATATTGGAATACATTAAAACTGCGTACAAGCCAAGTAATACCGTAATTTGCATTGCAGGAAATTTTAATGAAGAAGAAACGATTAAGAAAGTTGATGAATATTTTTCAATTATGAAAAAAGGGGAGCCAATCAGCAAATTATCAGTAATTGAAAAACAGACAAAACCTCAAGTAAAAATTTGTTTTAAAAAAAACAAACAAACAAATATGATTCTTGGATTAAGAACATATGATATGTTTGATGATCGTCGGTATGTCTTGAATATCATTTCTGCTTTTCTGGGAGGAATGATGAGCTCTAGGCTGTATGGGCAAATTGTTGATAAAATGGGAGCAGCATATTATATTTATACAAGTAATGATAACGATAGTGATACTGGCTATTTAGCAGTTTCTTCTGGTGTCGAAAATGGAAAAGTGCTATTAGTAATTGAAGCAATCCTTAAAGAATTCAGAAGATTAAAAAATCAAAAAGTTTCTGAAGAGGAGCTCAGGAAGGCTAAAGATTATATAAAGGGAAAAATGGTACTTGGACTAGAAAGTTCTAATTCTAAGGCTTCATATTATGGAATGCAGGAACTAATGTTCAATAAAATACAGACACTTGAGCAAATTTTTGAAAAAATAGAATCAATAACAGCTAAAGATATTCTTGAAGTTGCTAATGATATCTTTAAAAATGAAAAATTAAACTTGGCCATCTTAGGGCCATTTAAACACAAAGATGAATTTGAGAATATATTAAAAATATAAACATATGGCAATAAAAAGTATAGAAAAAAAGAACAGAAATGTTTTTAAAATCGATTTTACTTGGTGGGGAATATTTCGTGTTGTCTTAGTACTAATTGGTGTCTATACCATTTTTATTATCCACGATAGCTTAATGATGATAGTTCTGGGCTTAGTTATTTCTGTTTTATTAAATCCTTTTATTGATTTTCTTGAAAAAAAGAAACTGCACAGATCTGTTGCAACAATTATCATTTACTTATCCGCAGTTGCATTAATTTCCTTATTCATTTTCTTAACCATACCACCAATTTTGAATGAATTATTATCTTTTGCGAATAACTCATCGGATTATTTTAGTAAGATAAAGCCATTATTTAGTAGCTATTCATCAAGCTTTTTGAATAATCCATCAATTCTTACAAGTGGATTTCAGGATGGAGTCTTAAAGATTACCTCGGAGCTATGGATAATTTTATCGATAATTGCCAACGGAATATTCTCAGTAGTAACAATTTTTACTTTCGCTTTTTTCTTTTCCATAGAAGAGAAAGAAATAACTGACTTTATTAAATTATTTTCACCAAAAAAGTTAGAGAATGATATTGTTAAAAGTTGGGAAAAGAGTAGAGCAATGGTTTCTTATTGGTTTGGAGCAAGAATATTATCGTCAATCGCAGTAGCGATTATGTCCTTTATCGGCTGTTTAATGCTCGGTCTTAAATTTTCTGTTTCTTTATCTCTTCTTGCTGGGCTCTTAAATATTGTTCCTGTAGCAGGGCCAATATTTTCTGGCGTGTTATTTGCCGGAGTTGGAGCTTTGGATTCATGGACAACGGCTATCTTAGCAGTAGTTATGATAACAGTAGTCCAGCAAATAGAGAACAATCTCTTGACGCCATTAATTACAAAGAAATTAATTGGTTTGCCAAATTTTTTAATTTTAGCTTCTATTTTAATTGGGGGGCAGATCGCAGGAGTAATTGGTATGTTTTTAGCAATACCAGCTGGCGGAATATTGTATGAAACAGCAAAAAATTATATTTTCGCAAAAAAGAACAAAAAAGATGACGAAGAAGATGATAATTTTTAAATTAAAATGAAGAAAATTTTTATTACTACGGCAATCGATTATGTTAACGGATTGCCCCATATCGGACATGCACTTGAAAAAATTCAAGCTGATGTTCTGGCACGAAGGCATCGTAAGCTTGGAGATAGTGTTTATTTTATTTCTGGAACCGACGAGAATAGCTTGAAAAATGTTCAAAGTGCGGAAAAGGCAAACATGGAGGTGAGAGAATATGTTGACGAAAACTATCACAAATTTGCTAACATGAAGCAGGCACTCAACCTTACATATGATGATTTTATTCGCACAACCGAAGAGAGGCATAAGATTGGTGCACAGAAACTATGGCAAGCATGTCAAAAAGATATTTATAAAAAGAATTATGGCGGACTATATTGT
>JALNZJ010000051.1 GCA_023229485.1 bacterium
GGTGGCGGTGGAGCAGGGGGTATGCGTGCCGCATCTGGCTTATCGGTAACTCCTGGAAATACCTACACAATTACAGTCGGTGCTGGTGGGGCATCGATGACGAATGGAAGCGATTCTTCATTTGGGTCAATCGTAGCAGTAGGTGGGGGGCATGGGGGAAAAGGTAATGCCGCCCCATATGGTGGTACTTCTGGAGGATCTGGTGGTGGGTCATCGTATAATCTGGCAGTGGGAGCTGGTACTGCGGGACAAGGAAATGCTGGAGGAACAGGTAGTTATGGGGGTGATTATGCCAGAGGCGGATCTGGTGGAGGTGCTGGAGCTGCAGGTAGTAATACGGTAGCAGGAGTAGGCTTACAATCTTCTATTACTGGAACAGCAACTTATTATGCAGGAGGTGGATCCGGTGGTGGTCGTGCTAATAATTATCCAAGTGGACTATTAGTAGTTTCTGGTGCACTTGGTGGCGGTGGAAGTCAAAGTGGTGTTGGTGGAGCAGGAACCAATGGATTGGGAGGCGGAGGAGGAGGTGCTGGTAATGGAGCAGGGGGTACTGGCGGAAGCGGCGTTGTAATTCTTAAATATCTCACTCCATAAAAATTTTTTAAATCCTACACAGTTAATTTAATTTGTAGGATTTTTGCTTTTTATGACTTTTTGCTTTAATATATAAGTATATGTCAGAAATATTAGAAAAAATTACCAACATTGATGGACTCGACACAAAATATCGCATAATTAAAGGTTCAAGTAAAAAAGGAACGCTATTAATTTTTCATGGTTGGGGAGGGACGTCTTTTTCATGGTTAAATGTCGCTTCAATATTAGCCGACGATGGATTCGACGTAGTCACCATGGATATGCCAGGGTTTGGTGAGACTCCACCTCCTAGTGATATTTGGGGAACAGATGAATATGTCAAATTTTTGTATGATTTTTGTAAAAAAATAAAGCTAGACAATTTTTATTTATTAGGTCACTCCTTTGGGGGAGCAATTGCATTAAAATTTACGAGTGAACACGGAAGTATGGTAAAAAATTTAATTCTTTGCGACGCTGCAGTTATTAGAAAGGAAAGATTAAGTTTTAGACAAAAAACTGCCAAGTTCTTGTCGAAAATCGGATCAAAAATAGTTTCGAAAACACCTTTTTATCCTTTATTTGAACGAATAGCCTATAAATTAGCGGGAACCTACGATTATTATAGAGCTAATCCGATAATGAAAGATATTTTTAAAAAAATTATTATTGACGACATGTCGTCTTTGGCCGAACAGTTAAAGATTTCATGCCTTATTTTATGGGGGGAATTTGATCATATTACACCACTGGAAGATGCTTTTATTCTTAATGATTTAATGGAAAATTCAACACTTAAAATTATTAATAACTCTGGGCATAATCCTCATCGTACACATATAGAGGAAACGGCAAAAATAATCATCAATTACTTAACCAAAAAATGTTAGTAGAAAATTGGTATTTAGCCCTTTTAGGCATTGCAATCCTTCTTTTTTGGATTATTAGGCAATTAAAAGCAAATTTTTTTTGGCTTTATCTTTGGCAGTTAAAAAATTATCATGTTGGTCGTTTTTTAGCACATTTTGACACAGAATCCGGTAAAAAAACCTTCGGAATTATTTTCTTTATAAAATTATTTTTTTGTTTAACTTGCTTATCATTTATTTTATGTGCACATTTTTATGGTTTTTCGTATGAAAAAATGCCCATACTTGCTCAGCCTATTTGGTTGTTTATTTTTATGGCGAGCGTCTTAATTGTTTTAGAAAGTATCTATTCGATTAGGGCTTTTTTATTAAATAGAATTAAAAAAGCTAAATCGACAAAAAAAATAATTTTTTTATCATTTATAGTTTTTGCAATATCGATATTATTTACAATAACCATAGGGAAAAACTTTTTAATCGAAACTAATATTGGAATAACTGATTTTTTATATCTGATATTTCTATTATATTTATTTGATTTATTAACTCCAAGTATAGTTTCAATGATAGTTTTATTTTTTCAGCCACTAACTGTTTATTTAAGAAATAAAACACTTATACTTGCGAGAAAAAAAATAAAATCTTTAAATAATCTATTAACTATTGGTATTACTGGAAGCTATGGGAAAAGCTCCACTAAAGAATTCTTAAAAATAATTCTTTCAGAGTCTTTTAGTGTAGTTACAACGGTTAAAAACCAAAATTCGGAAATAGGTATCTCGGAGTGTATATTGAGAGAAGTAACGAGCAGTCACGAAATATTTATTTGTGAAATGGGAGCTTATAGTAAGGGCGGAATTAGACTTTTGTGTAAAATTGCTCAACCCAAAATAGGAATCTTGACCGGAATAGGAAATCAACATTTGGCAACATTTGGATCGCAAGAAAATATAATCAGTACAAAATTTGAGTTAATAGAAAACCTACCAAAAGAAGGGTTGGCCATTTTAAATTGGGATTCGGAGCTTATAAGAGATAATTTTAAAGGAGATATCGCAAATCTTAAATGTTCTGCCTCAAAACACGAGGATATTTGGGCAGAAGGAGTTAAAAGCGACGAGCAAGGGCTTGTCTTTGAGGCTTGTTTCAAAAATGGACAAAGAATAAAAATAAAATCAGGAATAATTGGACGGCATCATTTATCCAATCTGCTTCTTTGTATTGCGATTGCAAAGAAAATTGGAATGAGTAATGAAGAAATTGCAAACGGATGCGAAAAAATAACCTCTGATGTTTCAGGTTTTAAAGTAGAAACAACAAAATATGGATTTTCTGTAATTAACTCAAGTTATTCTGCAAATAAAATTGGGGTTTTGTCGCATCTAGATCAATTCAAGGATATGATTACTTCTGGTAAAAAGGTATTGGTGATGCCTTGCATTATAGAACTTGGAGCAGATGGACCAAAAACTCATTACGAGATAGGTCGTCAGATAGCAAAATCTTGTGATGTGGCGATAATAACAACCAAAGATTATTTTAAGGATATTAAAAAAGGTGCCCAGGCTGAATGTATGAAAGATTATAACATTATCTGCATTGAAGACCCGAAAAAAGTTTTTGATATTGCTAATCAACGAATAGATGGAGGTATTCTACTTTTAGAAGGGAGATCTTCTGCGGATTTGATTAAAAAAATTTTTGAAAAATAAAATGACTAGAATTATTTCAACTTCATTATCGCCCAATACCGAAAAAGATGATGTTTTTGCGGCATTTTTTCTCCTTTTTCAACCATGGCGTCTTAAAAAAGGAGATTCTATCGAAAGATTAGAGTTGTATTTTAAAACACATTTTGGATTTGAAAATTGTTTTTCTTTCAATAGCGGTAGAAGTTGTTTATTAGCTATTTTTGATGCTATTGATTTGAAAGAAGGAGATGAGGTTATTGTTCAATCCTATACTTGCAATGCCGTAATTAATCCAATTCTAAAAAGAAAAGCATTGCCAGTTTATATCGACATAAAAAGCGATCTTAATATTGATAGTCAAAAAATTGAGGCAAAGATAACTCCAAAAACAAAAGCAATAATAGCTCAGCATACTTTTGGGATGCCGAGCGATCTTGATACAATTAAAGAAATATGCAGAAGAAGGAATATATTATTGATAGAGGATTGTGCCCATAGTTTGGGTGCAAAATATGATAATAAATATTGCGGATCATTTGGAGATTTCTCTTTCTTTAGTTTTGGTAGAGATAAAGTAATTTCCTCGGTGTATGGAGGAATGCTAATCATAAACAATAAAGACTATCTTCCTAAAATTGAGAAATTTAGAGAGGGAATTGATTTTCCTACAAAAGGATGGACATTTCAACAATTACTGCATCCAGTTATTACAAGTATATTTGTGTATCCATTCTATGGTTCCAAATTTGGAAAAGGGATATTAGCTTATTCATTAAATTTTCATATTTTATCAAAAGCTGTTACGGAAGAAGAGAATAATGGAATTTTACCTGAATATTTTCCTAAAAAAATGCCAAATGCATTAGCCTATTTGGCCTTAAAACAAATAAAAAAACTTGAAAAATTTAATCTTTGGCGTAAGGGGGTAGTTGATTTTTACAAATTTGAATTAGAAGAATTTGATAATTTATTTGCTTTTAATTCCATCGAAGAAAAAAAGGACCCTATTTACATGAGATTTCCATTAATAATAAAAAATTCTGTCGAATTAATAGAATCACTTAAAAAGCAGAATATTTATCTAAATGATGGTTGGAGAGAATCAGTGATAGTTCCTTCAAAAACTAATAAGAAAATTATGAAGTACGTGGAGGAATCCTGTCCTGTCGCAGAGGTTTTATGCGAGAAAATCGTGTCTCTTCCCACTCATATTCGTCTAAGAAATCACGATTTGAAAAAAATCGTAACAATCGTCAAGGAACACTTAAAAAGAAATTAGTTAATTGGTCAAGATTGAAAAAAGACTAACGAGAGAGTAAAATTAAAATATTATAAAGGCTTGATTTATAAAATAAAACTTATAAATCAAAGATTAAAGAATAAAACTAAAAATATGGGAATGTTTGATAAATTAAAGGACATGAAAAAGCTAAAGGATTTAGATAGTACTCTTGCCAAAGAAAGAATGGAATCAGAAATTAACGGCGTGAAAGTTGTTGTAAATGGCAAAGCAGAGGTAATAAGCATTACGCTAAGCGATACTTTAGATAAAGAGGCTCAGGAAAAAACCGTAAAAGATTGCGTGAATGATGCGTGCGGAAAAGCGAAAATGATAATGGCAAAAAAAGCAGCTGAAATTTCAGGATTTAATTTTTAATAATTTTAGCTTTAATTTTATGAATTTTTTAGTAGGAGTCACCACTACCGAAGGATCTGATTGGACAAAAAAAATAAAAGAAATCAATGAACTACATATAAAAGAGGTAGCTGTTTTTCCTACTTGTTTAGACAAGAATCAGAGAGGAGAACTTTATGTCGCACTTGAAAAATCATGTATTGAAAAAATTCCATTTGTCCACTTGCGTAGCGATATGGACGTTTCGGAAATAGAGTTTTTTATTAAGAAATTTAATACAGTTATTTTTAATTGCCACGCTAGTCGTATAAATCCTCAAAATCCGAGCTGGAAGCAATACAAAGAAATCATCTGTGTGGAAAATCATGGGGGTTTTGTTGAAGATGAATTAGCTCAATTTGGCGGAATATGCCTTGACTTTACTCATATGGAAGATGAAATAATAACCGGCCGAACCACTCAAGAAGAATATCAAAGCATTTTAAATAAATTTCCTATTAAATGTAACCACATCAGTGCGATAAAAAGCAAGTTTATGATCGAGGATCACGATATTAGCTTTGGAAGTCATTTATTGGAAGACTTATCAGAGCTTGATTATTTAAAAAAGTATCCACTGTCATATTTTTCCAATTATTGTGCCATTGAACTCGAGAATAGTCTAGGAAGACAATTAGAGGTGATAGAACACATAAAAGAAATTCTTTCGAATAGAGACGAATTAATTAAGAAAATTTTTTAAAATGACAGTTCAAGAAATAAAAGAAAAAAAAATCTGGGAAGATTTTGCTAATCAGTGCGACGAAAAAACATTTTGCCAATCATGGAATTGGGGAGAGTTTAATCAAAAAATGGGTGACCCGGTTTGGAGACTCGGGATATATGACAATCAAAAAATAATTGCAATATCTCAGGTTATTAAAATATCTGCAAGAAGAGGTACATTTTTATTTGTTCCGCATGGGCCAATATTTATTATTAAAGGACATGAAAAAGAAGTAATTGCATCATTTTTAGATTATCTCAAAAAGATTGGGCGTGAGAATAAGGCAGATTTTATAAGAGTTGCACCGCTACTTGAAAGAACTGAAAAAAATATTAGCACTTATAAAGAATTAGGATTTCGCACAGCCCCGACGCATATGCATCCAGAATTGACTTGGCAATTAGATCTTTGTGAGTCAGAAGAGAAGCTTTTGGCGAACATGAGGAAAACAACTAGATACCTAATAAAACAGGGAGAAAAAAACAACGATGTGTTGATAAAAAAAAGTCAGAGTTATGACGATTTAAAAGCCTTT
>JALNZJ010000052.1 GCA_023229485.1 bacterium
TCTATTCTTTTAGCTACAAAATAGACATTATCGAAATTTGAGACACATTCTTCTGGTGCTCCAACTATTATTATTGGTTTATTTCTTTTTGTTAGAAAATCAATATCACTAGTTGGACACTTATTATCAATTATAATATACCCACCCATCTGAGATAATTCATACTCTGGTAAGTCCCTGAAGGATTTCCTAGAGTATATTACAGGATGCTCGACTGAATAACCGTCTCTATACCAATTCTTTGAAAATTCTTTAAAATTCAAATTAAAAATACCGTTCTGGATAAAAAGGAAAGGCTTGTACCTTGTTGATGATATCAACGATTGTGGTTCTGCATTTATTCTAATCAAAACGTATGGACCTTCATTTGTTGTAACGCTGACAAAATTATTATTAAATGAAGAATTTGCAAAGTCTAAAATTGGGGTATGGTGTGTATTGCTCGTTAAAATATATTTCACCCCATAAGTCGATAAATTTTTAATAATTAATTTAATTGCTTCACTATTTTTATTGGCAATATTTTCGGTTAAATTATCTAATTCCATATTTTGAAATGAATTAGAAAAACTATATTCATACGGTTTAGTTTCGTCTGAAATAAGCCTTGCGTACTCAAAAATACTTTTATCCTCTCCAAAGTAATGATAAGAAAGCGAAGACTGATAAATCAATCCTCCAAGAACTGGGACATTATTAAAACCAAGTTCCATATTTTCATAATGAGGACCGCCAGATCCGCCAAAAAAGACTATATTGTCATCTATAAAAACTTTGCCGTCTTTTTTGTTGTCGTTCAAAAATTTTATTATTTCGCTATTTTCTTTTGCATACTTTCTCTCCGAGGCATGCATATTTTCATAAATCCCTAGACAAAAATGTGGCACAATAACAATTAGTACTCCTATGAAAAATACCCACGATACAATTGTTTTTAAAATAAAATTATTTTTGCTTGAAAAAATGTAATTATCTAAGAAATATTTTAATCCATAAGCTGCAATAAAAATATCGATGACGACTATCCCTGCAGTAAAACGATACCAATGAATTGGAATCTCAATAAACCTATTGACTATGTCTCTTGGTAAAAATATTAGACTTGTTAGGAAAAATACAGGTAAGAGATACCTTTTCTTTCTTGCCATCTCGACAATTCCAATTATTGTAAATGCCAATAAAAAGAATCCGAATATCGGTTGGGAAAATAAAGCAATTACTGGATCCCCTATTGTCTCGCCCGACATATCATCTCCCGAAGAATAAAATAAATTTAATAAAAAAGGAAACCACCAAAAACAAGTAAGGATTATGCTACTAAAAATGACTATTATTATTTTCTTCCAAGATTCCTTAAAATAAAAAAATGTATAAAAAATTAAATATAATCCGGCGAAAATTGTTGTAAAGATATGACTCAGAATGAGAGCAGAAAGAAGGCCTATTGACCAAAATAAATATTTCTTTTTATCCGATTGTCTTAATTTTTCCAGCACACCGATAAAAAATATAAAAATTGGCCAAGCAAAGCAGTTTGAAAAAAACCCAGCTGAATACTCGGCAACAATGCCTACTCCATAGTTTCCTATTGAAGTTTCTAAAAATACTAAAAATCCTAGTATTACTGCCACAATACTTGCTTCTTTGTTTTTAAAGAGAGCATTTGAGGTGTAATAGATTGAACATAAAAATAAGAAAGGCAAACTAAAAAGAACCAGATTAAAACAAAGACTTAATGATAATAACTTGAAGCTTATTAAGTGTAAAAAACAAACCGTAATATACGGCAATGGATTATAAAAAGTAAAAACAGGATATCCTGAGTACCAAATTGGATCATAGCCACTAATGCGAAATTGCTGTAAATAACTAAGCATTTTTTCGCACAGATAATAATGCCCTGGCAAATCTCCTGTTGCTAATATTTCGCTTGAAAAAGAAAACCTCAAAAGATAAATGAGGATTCCAAACAAAATAAGCAATAAAACATTGCTGAGTGTTAATTTGCTCTTTATTCCTTCCCAAATAGCCATTAAGTTCATAACAATTAGCTTTGCTTTTATTTGTTTATAGTATAAAATTAAATAGAAAATAAATCAAATACGGAAAAAAATGATAATACTTGGGATTGAAACTAGCTGTGACGACACTGCCATCGCAATTGTAAAAGGAGAAGGAGCTAATTTTGAAATATTAGCCGATTTTGTTTCTTCTCAAGAAAAACTACATTCTGGCTATGGAGGCGTGTTCCCTGCCTTGGCAAAAAGAGAACATCAAAAAAACATTCTACCTATTTTAGTGAAATCATTGAAAAAAGTAGGAATGCTTCAAAAAAATGAAAATGGCTTGGATGATAAGAAAATAAAAAAATTGGAAGTTATATTAGAACGAAATCCTGAATTATTTAGACAATTAAAAATATTTTTGGAAAAATACCAAAAGCCAACCATAGATAAGATTAATGTAACCATTGGCCCAGGACTTGAACCTTGTCTTTACGTCGGTGTTAATTTTGCCAAAGCTCTTAGTTTTTATTGGAATATTGAAATTAATGCTGTTCATCACCTAGAAGGACATTTATTGGCTAATTATATTGAGCAAGACCCAAAAATATTATTTCCTGCACTTGGATTGATTGTTTCAGGCGGAAATACCCAGATTGTCTTAATAGAGAATATTGGCAAATATAAAATAATTGGTGAAACTAGAGATGATGCTGCTGGAGAGTGCTTTGATAAAACTGCCCGATTGCTTGGACTTGGATACCCTGGCGGGAAAAAAATATCTGAACTTGCGAATAAGGCAAAAACCAATAAATTCAATATCGTATTGCCAAGACCGATGATTCATGAGAAAAATTTTGATTTTAGTTTTTCTGGATTAAAAACAGCTGTATTGTATGAAACGAAAAAAAGGAGCCAAAAAGAACTTGAATCAGAGGAATACCGAACTGAGATATCAAAAGAAATAGAAAATGCGATAGTTGAGGTGTTAGTTAAAAAATTAGAAAAATCTATTGAGAAGCATGAAGCGAAATCAATAATTATTGGGGGTGGAGTTTCGGCAAATAAAAAATTAAAAAAGGAAATTAGGGCTATTGCTAAGAAAAAAAATATTAATTTTTCTGCCCCAAAGATAAAATATTCAGCCGATAACGCTGCTATGATTGCAATTATACCTCTATTGTCTTCAAATTTTAAAAAAATATCATGGAGTCGAATAAAGCCAAGTGCTAATCTAAAAATAAATGGATTATAAAATATTTCTTTATTTGTTTCTTGCGATTACTCCTGGAATTCTATGGTTGATTTTTTTCCTAAGAAAAGATAACCACCCAGAGCCAAAAATAAAATTATTTACCGTCTTTTATTTTGGGATGATAGTTGTTCTTTTGGCTGCATTTATTGAGCTTCAGATGTTAAAACATATTGATTTGTCTTCCCCTACTATTACTGAAATGTTTGGCACTTCGGCAGAGCCAACGTTGTTTTTTTACGGCATAAAGTATGTTTTTATCGTAGGTATAATAGAAGAAGTATTAAAATATTTAGTTGTAAGGTTTTTAATTCTTAAAAAATCTTGCATTGATGAGCCGATTGACTTGCCGATATATATGATAACTGCAGCCATCGGCTTTGCTGTTGGAGAGAATCTTTTGCTGTTTTTTTATACTAATCCGATTAATGCTCCCGGAATAGCTATGACTCGGTTTATTGGAGCAAACCTTTTACACATTGTCTGCAGTGCTATTATTGGAATAACACTCGCAGTTTCATTTTATAATATAAAGAAGCGTTACCTGATCCTTTTTGTCGGCTTTGTGCTTAGTATTGTCACACATGCTCTTTTTGATTTTTGTATCCAGTTGTTTATAATCAACGAAGATAGTATAATAATTTTAGCTCCCTATATTCTCACTGGGACGCTGTCTATTCTTGTAATTATTGGATTACAGCTTGTTAAAAAAATGAAAGGGGTTTGCAAAATAGACTAAAATTAAATTAATAATAAGTAAGCTTTGCCCATGCGAAAGCATTAAAAAAATATGTTCTCTAAACGCAAAAAAAACAATGAAAATATAAAAGATTCTGACTTTGAAGAAAACCCTAAATGGTCAAACAATGAAGAAGGAAGATTGGTTGTGGATGTTTATGAAACTGATCGCGATCTTATTATACAAGCAGCCATAGCTGGAATAAAAACCGAAGAATTGGACATAGCTCTCGAAAACGATATGATGATTATAAAAGGCGAAAGGGTTGATCCAAGTGCTCTAAAAACAAAAAAATACTTTATTAAGGAATGCTATTTTGGATCTTTCACTAGAGAGATAATTCTTCCTCGTGAAATAGATACTTCAAAAATCAAGGCAGAAATAACCGAAGGTATTTTAACAATTAAAATGCCGAAAGTAGAAAGAGCAAAAAATAAACGAATAAACTTGGACGAAAATAAGCAAAAAAGTAACGATGAGGAAGAATTTGAAGATGAAGAAGATATTGAAGCTAAGCCGATTAAGAAAAAAACAGTAGCCAGTAAAATAAAAAAACAAAAGGATCCAATGGTTTATGAGGACGAAGAAGATATGGAGATGAATCAAAAAGAACGTGACGATGATGATAATAACGAAGATGAAGAAGAATAAAAAATAGACTAAGGTTTTACCTTAGTCTTTTTTTGTACTTATTTTGACTGAAAATTATCAACAACAATATTATCAATTAAATATTTATTACTGATTATTTTTATTTTAAATATATAATTCCAATAACCAATTTCGTTTTTTTCTTCACTTAAATAAGCGTAAACTTTAGTTGAAACTTGATAATATCCAATATTTAAGTATTTGGCATTCTCGGCAAATTCATGCCTACCTATCCTTCCCTCTCCACTTGAGCCAAACAATTTTGGGTCATAAATATTCAGTAATGCTACGCTCATAGTTTCTTTTGCCTTATTGAAATCATTATTCTTTTTTGCCTCAATAAAAGTATTGATGACATTTCTTATTTTTTCTATATCGAATTCACTTTGTCCTTGAAAAGTATCAATACTCTTAACAACCCCTTCATAGATTGCTGCGACTTCTGTATCGCCACTATAAGTATAGATTGGTTGCATTATTAGTCCATAGCCAGCCATTAAGCATTTTACCATTTTTGCATCTTCGCAGTTTATCTTTCCCCCCCCGATAGTAATATAATCATTATCATTTTTTTTACTTTGTGGATAAAGAGTTATCCCTAAGAAAGATCCGTTTTCGTCATAATCTTTTTTAACCGACCAATCTGATCGATACTTAAATCGATAGCCATTCCACTCATCTATAATAAAGGAATTATAGGTCTGCACTTTATTTTCTCCTGTAATGGTCATAAAGATTTCTTTTTTTTCCTCTGCTTCTTTTTTTATGATCTTGCTACTTTTTCCATCATTATACAATGCTAAGAATAAAATAACACCAAAAACTACAACAATCACTGCAATAAAAAATATAAATTTAAATATATTAGATTTTGGCTTTGAATTTGGATTTGTTTTTATTTGGTCCATATATACTAGAATAGGATTCTTTAAAGAAATTATAACATGTTAGACGAGGTGCTTCAACTTCTTTCCCCTGGATACTTAATATCAAAAGACTCCCATTCGGGAGTCTTTTGGGGATCATATCAGAAGATGGACTTGACCTTTAAATAAATTTCTGCTGAAATTTTTTAAAGGCTGGGCTCGGGCTCAGACAGCCCTACGCCCGTTCAAGTCCCTCCTTCGCATACTTAAATCAAATACCCCTTTTAGGGGTATTTGATTTAAGTATTGTGCCGAAGGAGGGACTTGAACCCTCACGTCTTGCGACATATGCTCCTAAGGCATACGCGTCTGCCAATTCCGCCACCTCGGCATGATTTTTTTATTTTATTGCCTTATATGGGACCCTCACCTTCGGACACGTTTTTGTTGAAGTTTTCTTTAAGTAGGTTTCGCCAATCCAATAAATTAAATAATACTTTATAAATATAGCATACCGACATACA
>JALNZJ010000053.1 GCA_023229485.1 bacterium
ATTGTACTATAAATATCCGAAAAAGAAAATTTTACAAAAAAAGAAAAGTATCATTTAATACTTTCTAATTTATTAAAAAAATTATCTAAATTTTAGATAATTATAACGGATAAATAATCGTGATAAGTTCAGAATAATCACTTTTTTTAACCCAGAGAGAGACATACCCTTTGATGGTTTTGCTCTTACTGATTTCGATTCCACCTTTTTCTTTTAGCTCGACTCCATGCTCCTGTGCTTTCTTGCGAATTTCTCTTAATAAAGAGCTGTGATTGCGAACATTTCCATACCATAGATAGTCTCCATCTCTTGCAGCTGGAAGACGTCTACAGTGACCAATTTTTCTACATCCTAAGCAAGTCTTCATTTTTCCTATTAAATTGTCTAATAAATAGCTTATTAATGCAAGAAAATCATGAACAATTTTAATCTAACTTTCGATAGTCTTTTTGTAGATAGGAATAGTAAAGCTAAAGGTTGTTCCTTTATTTTCTCCATTACTTTTATAATATATCTCTCCTCCATTCCCTTCTATTATTTTTTTACTAATATATAATCCCAGTCCTGATCCATCTGGGTGGATATTCGGTGCCCTGTTTCCTCTAGAAAATTTTTCAAACAATTTTTCTTTATCGCTTTTAGATATTCCACATCCAGTATCTTTTATGTTTATTATAAGAAAGTCTTTTTTGAGTCCATAAGACAATTCGATACTTCCTTTGTCGGTATAGGAAATTGCATTTTCTATTAAGTTAGAAAGTACTCGAGTTGTTTTTTCTAAATCGCACCAAACAATTGGAATTTTAAAATTAGGTTTTTTAATGCTTAATTTTAGATTTTTATCTTTTATATATTTAATTTTTTCTTTTATTGTATTTTCAATCGCTTCTTCGATATTTACCTTAGTTGGTTTTGTTTCCATTTTTTCACCCTCTAATTTATAAGCATCGCAATAATCGGCAACAGTGTTAATTATTCTATATAATCCTGCTTCTATAATCGGGAGGGCTTTTTCTGGCTTATAGTCTCCATCTTTCATCATTGAGAAATACCCTCTTATGATCGAGAGAGGGGTATTTAATTGATGGCTAATAACTCGCAAAAAATCTGATTTCATATCAAGGAGTTCTTTGAGGTATTTATTGTTTTGTTTTATGTCTTTTGTTTGTTCTTCTATTTTTTCTTTTAGTGTTTTTCCAAATTCCTTAATTTGTTTATATTGACGAGCATTCTCTATGGCAATACTTGCTTGGAGAGAAAGAACAGTTAGAAGCTCTAAGTCTTCTTTTGTGTACGGATCTTTCGATTTTTTTAAACCAAGGATAATCATCCCAATTAATTCTTTGTTTACTATTAATGGAAGACATATTGTCGCATTAATATCTTTCATGTATTCATAAAATTCATGTAGGGTCTTTTTTTCTTCTACATGCTTAGAATCTCTTGAAAACATTTCTAGTTCGTCGGCAACGAGTATTTTCTTATTTTTTGCTAAGTATTTGATTAATTTTTTGTTTTTAAAAACAAAGGTGTGGTTATTTTTTTTAATTCCATTTATAGTCACTAATTGATATTCTTTGGGTAAGGTTTTTGTATTCAGTAAAAAAACATTCACACCATCAATTTTCATTGCATTGTTAATGGTGGTTGTAATAAGTTTTATAATTTTATTAAGGTCAATGTAATTGGTCAGTTCTTTGGTTAATCTATTTATTGTTTCTTGATAATTATAAAGAGAAGTGAATAAATATTTATTAGCAAAGCTTTTTATTACCTTATTAGCATTATAAAAAGTAAAAACAAACAATGGAGCAATAATTAGCCCAAATGCGTATGATCCAAAAGTAAATACGCCTCCAAAGAAACTGTTGTAAAACCAAATCAAGAAGTAGAAAAAACTATAAGTAAAAATAGATATTATAAAATAAATAAATATTTTACGTGCCATGATTTGGAAATCCATAAGTCGATATTTAACCATGGCATAGAATAAAATAAAAACGTAAAGAGAAATGATAATATTTCCAACTGGCGGAATTAATATGTCATACCAAAGAAAAAAGTTTGTAATCCCACCAATAAATCCGATAATAGTTCCTATTATCATATATTGGATTTGATAGTGTTTTAATCCGCTAGTTCGGTGATAATTTCTTAAAAGTTGCAGGAGTCCATATCCAAATAATCCAATATATGAAATTACGAGATAGGCAGTATAAAGTATTCCTGCCTTTGGCCAGAATTTAAAAGAAAGAATTGGCTCAACGTCTCTAATGAAAAGAGGAGAAAAAGAAAAGATTATAAAAACAGTAGTTATTGAGTATCCAAATAATAGGATAAAATTTGATTTTTTGTCATTTAATCCAAGGAAAGAAAAAACCCAATGTAAGTAAAAAATTGGAATAAGTGTTGATCCAATAGAGAGCAGCTTGGTATAAAAAATAGCTGAGGCATAATCAGTTGAAATCTGCCATAAAAAATAATATGCAGACCAAAAAAATACAGCAAGACTTAGCAAGACGAATGTTACGCTCGTCATATTTTTTTTATTTCTTAAAAACACAAAACATCCAAGTGTTAAACTAGTGATTGCATTAATTAGTGCTGATATGGCGTAAAAATCCATTTTTATTTTTTAGCAATTAAGATACCATGTATTTTTAATGGTTCGTAAATAATTCTTTGACTTTCAAATCCTGCCTTTGTTGATATCTCTATTAGTTCTTTTGGCTTACGATAAATCATTGGCCAGTTTATCACCCAAGTTAGAAAATATTGTTCTAAATTATGATTTATGTTACAGGTAACGAAATATCCATTTGGATTTAAAGATTCTTTGATATCTTTTGCTAGATTTATTGCATCTTCTTGTTTTAGGTAGTCAATAAAACCCATCATTTCAATTATGTCTGGTTTGAATTTATTAGCAATTTCTATGATTGAATGAGTGCTATTTTTTTCTGTTTTAATATCTTCTAATAGGTTGTATTGCTTAGCTAATTCTTTTGCACGTTCAAGTGCATCTTCGTCTATATCAATTAATAGTGCTTTGATTTTTATCCCTTTAGTTTTAAGCTCTGCCATTATCTCGATTAGCACTTCGGCAGATCCACACGCAAGCGAGATGATTTTAATTTCTTTTTTTTCGTTTATTTTTAATATAACGTTTCGTAATTCTTCTTTTATTAATTTTCTTCGATTTCGAAGGCCTTGGCAATTAAGTCCGTTCCAGTAATATTCGTCCACCAAGTTTCCAATAGTTTTACTGTATGAGAAAGGATGATTATAAACGATATCTAAGGCTCTCCATGAAGAAGCATATTCTTTTACTTTTCGAGACGATTTCCCTATTCCGTCGAAGAAAAAACTATTTATTTTAGGCTTTGATCCGAAAGCCCCATAAATCAATTTTTTAATTATTACATAAATAATCAATAGCCACATAAAAGGTAGTGCTAAAAAGTAGGGCCATCTATTGGTTTCAAATTTTTTTGATTTTATTTGCTTGCTTGCTAACGGTACTATTATCTCTCCCTCTATCGTTTGTAGTTTTTTGGCAATTTCAATTTTAGTTGAGTTATTGTTCATATATTATTCGAAATTTATATTATCATTATAGCATTTAGGATTTGTTTGTAAAATAATCGAAGAAAAGATTTGTGAAAAATTTATTTTAAAAATTTTTCTATTCGAAGTCCGATTAGTCGAATAGTTTTAAGCTTCTGGTTTTTCCTTTTGTCTAAAAAAGGAAGTATTAATTTTAAAGATTCGAGGCGGAAAATTTTTTCATCATTTTTTGTAATGTATTCCTTAAAACTTTTTGTTGATGACTTGGTTTCAAAATCCGAAAATCTGATGGTAATAATAATGTTTTTTAATTTTGAAAATTCGCTTTCCTTAAATTTTTTAAAAATATTATTGGAGTGTTCTAAAAAATGATTTGTAATAGCCACTATGTTAAAAGTATTTTCTTCAAAAGTTATTTGTCCTCCGATTGATTTGGCTTCTCTATTTTCGATGATTGGCAAATCGTCTATTCCTCGTGCTTTGTCATATATTTCTCCTCCCGCCTTACCGAGTATTTTTTGCAAGTTTTCCTTTGTTAAGATTTTAATATCTTTGATTGTTAATATGTTTTTCCGATTCAGGATGCCGGCTGTTACGGGGCCAATTCCGGGAATTTTTCTAATTGCAAGTGGTTCTAGAAATTTCTCATTGCATTTAGGGTTAATAACGGTTAATCCGTTAGGCTTGTTGATTCCAGCTGCTATCTTGGCAATAAGCTTGTTCGAAGCGAGCCCGATTGAACAAGTAATCTTTTCTTTTTTGTTTATCTCTGCTTTTATTTTTTTACAAATTGCTTCTGCTTCTTTAAATGTTTTTCCCGTAAGGTCAAAATAAAACTCATCAATACTTCCCTGCTCTATGGTATTTGAGTATTTTTTAATGATGTTGAATATATTTTCTGAACTTTTTTCATACATCTGCATGTTCGGAATCAGGAAAATTACTTCTTCTTTTCCTTGCTTTTTTGCTAGTTCAGAAAGTTGCCAAGCTTGTGAAATTGGTAGTGCTGAGTGAATGCCATATTCTCTTGCCTTGTAGTTCGCGGTTGAAACAACCCCCCTTCCTTTTCCATTTTTTGGATCAGAACCTACTGCAAGTGGCTTGCCTTTAAAACGTGGAGTTGCTCTTTCTTCAAGTGATGCAAAAAAAGCATCCATATCTAAGTGTCCTATTATGTGGTTTTTTGTCATTAGGGATATGATAACAAAAATAATTTGAAATAGCTAAAAAACAAAAACAGGCTAATGAGCCTGTTTTTTGTTTTGACTATGCGCGACTAATGTTTGTTGCGTTTGGTCCTTTTGGAGATTCTCCTTTTTCAAAAGATACTCTATCTCCTACTTTCAATTCTTCGTAGCTTACGCCTTCAAGTTCGTTGCTGTGAAAAAATAAATCTTTTTCTTCGCCATCAACTGTGATGAATCCGAATCCTTTATCAGTAAGGGTTTTGATTGTTCCTTCCATGATTTTGTGATTTTAGTTTTTAATGTTTTAAGGTTTTACCCTAAAGTTTAGCTTCTTGATAAATTCGACTAGGTTTTGATTAAGTAACTATCTTGGTAGGTATAATAGCATCTATTGGTAAATCGGTCAATTTAATTGATACGAAAAGGCAGTCCATAACTCGTATTTGTAGTTTGCTAGATACCTCATTAGCTTCCTGCTTTCGTTCTCCAGCCCGAGGTCGGACCTTGTCGTGTTGCTTTGGAGAGGTCGGACCTCGGTAGTGCGGACCTTACCAGTTGTGATTTGTGCCGTTGCCTTTTTCAATCAACCACAGTGATAGGTAATAAAAATTAATTGCAACGATGTGAGTTGTTATTTATTGTTTTCAGTCAATTCTTTTTCGATTTTTTCGGCATTAATAATAATTGGAGACGCTTCTTTTCTGAGAATGAGTGAAGTAAGAAAAATAGTAATTAGTGAGCAAGTCAAGACTGTGAAAAGATTGGCAAAGAAATTATTAAAAATATTAAGATTATTTAAGAGCTCAAATTTTTTAGTAAGATCAATTAGTATGAGTGGAACTATTGATGCGTATAGGAAAAATTTCCAATCCTGCCATTTTTTGATATCAAAAATTCTTTTATCGAAATTATATTTAAAGATGTAAGCTATTATTAGAAGAAAACCAGAGATTGTGGAGAGTTGAAACATCCAAGTCAGTCCAAGGATAATCTGGTCTGCGTCAATTCCTCCTGCAAAATAATTATTAATTTGGCTGTTTATTATTTCGGGAGTAAAAGTTTCTTTTATGCATAAAGGAATACATAATGAGGA
>JALNZJ010000054.1 GCA_023229485.1 bacterium
GATTGGGAAAAAGAGCTAGAATGGGTCGGCAAAGATGGTCTTATCGTATTTGATGATATCGGCTATGGTAAAGAGCAAGATGAATTAAGAGCAGAAGGATACACGGTTTTCGGCGGTTGTGAAGAAGGCGATAAATTGGAAATGGATAGAGAGTATGCTCAAAAAATTTTTAAAGAATATGGTATTAAAACTATTGAAACTATTAATTTCAAAAACATAAAATCAGCAATTGATTATATAGAAAAAAATAAGGATGCTTGGGTCGTAAAACAAAATGCTCATTTAAGCTCTCTTTGCTATGTTGGACGTATGGAGAATGGAGCCGACGCTTTAAGTTTACTTAAAAGTCACGGCAAATATTTTAAAAATGACTTCTCGGTCAGTTTGCAAAAAAAAGTTGAAGGCATTGAAGTGGGTGTCGCCAGATATTTTAATGGTACTGATTGGATTGGCCCCACCGAAATGAACATTGAATGTAAGCGTTTTTTGAACGAGGACATTGGTCCATTAACGGGAGAAATGGGAACTGTCATGTGGTACGAGACGGAAGAAAATGGACTATTTAAAGAAACTTTAAAGAAATTAAAACCTTATTTGCAAAAAATTAATTATAAGGGAGATATTGATATTAATTGCATAATAAATGAATCTAATGTGTTTCCGCTTGAAGCTACAATGAGACTTGGTTCTCCTGCGGTTAAATTACAAGACGAAATACATCTTTCTCGCTGGACAGATTTTTTAATGGCAGGAGCAAAAGGAGAGCCTTTTGACTTAGAGCACAAGGATGGATATTCGGTGGTTGTTTCAATTACGATTCCTCCCTTTCCCTACGACGTGACTTTTAATTCGTACTTAAAGGGAGTTGGTATTTTTTTCAAAGAAAAATTAACACCAGAAGAGGAATTAATGGTACATTTTGAAGAAGCTTCGTATGATGAAAGTGATGATAGTTATTATATTTCAGGAAGCAGTGGTAGTATTTTATTTATTACTGGCACCGAAAAGACAGTCGATGGAGCAAGAAAGAAGGTTTATGGCCTGATTGATAAGATAATTATACCAAAAATGATGTACAGGACTGATATCGGATTGAATTTTTTAAATAAAGACATGGAATTGCTGAAGAAGTGGAACTGGATTAATAAATAATTAAGAAAATAAATTTATGTTTTGTACGGACGTTCCGGCACCATTTTTATTAATTTTTTCAGAAACTGTTCCTCAGTTATTATATTTTTCACATATTCCCACTGCTTTTATAGCTTTGATTTTAGGATTTTTTGTTTTTTCAAAAACAAGAAAGGGTAGAAATAAATTTGCTGGGCAACTTCTTTTGATTGTGTCATTACTGTTCACTGTTTGGTCAATACTTGATATTATTCTTTGGACCAATATTGACAGCGATAGGGTAGCTTTTGTTTGGTCAATAATAAACTTTATGGCGTTACTAGTATCTTCCTGTACGTTATATTTTTCTTATGTTTTTTTGGAAAACAAAGATGCTCCTTTACCATTTAAGGTTTTAATCGGTTTTTTATTATTATCATACGCTGTATTTATCCCAACAAATATTAATTTAGATATTTTTAATCTTTCAAATTGCGAATTTGAAGAAGGGCTACTAGTAAACTATTATTATTTTCTCGAAATAGTCTTTTTTTCTTGCTTATTAATATACCTAATAAAAAAAATAGCAAAAGCTGGCAAGGAAAGAAAAAAAATAATAGCATTATTTTCCTTAGGAGTAATTTGCTTTTTATTATCTTTTTCGGGATCAAATTTATTTGGAAATATTACTAAGCATTGGGAAATTGCTCAATATGGCTTATTCGGCATGCCTCTTTTTATGGCCTTTTTGATTTACTTGATAATTGAGTATAGAGTCTTTAATATTAAATTATTAGCTGCTCAAGCCTTAATAATCTCAATAATCATACTAATTGGCTCACAATTCTTTTTTATCCAGACTGATACTAATAGAACATTGACTGCCATAATTTTGTTCTTAGTAATAATTTTTGGATTCTGGTTAGTTAAATCAGTTAAAAAAGAATACGAACAAAAGGAAGAACTAGAGATTGCAAACATTGAACTTAAAAAGTTAGATCAAGCCAAGTCGGATTTTATCAATATCGCTTCTCATCAATTACGAACACCGATTACAGTTATTCAAGGAGTTGCCTCCATGATGCTTGAAGGTGATATGGATAAAATGCCATTAAAAGAAAAACAAGAATTTTATCGAGCTGTTTATGATAAGAGCAGGAAATTACAGACGATTATTCATGATATTTTAAATTCTACGGAGCTTGAAGGAAAGGAGTATAACGCAATGGATGAAAAAATGAATTCAATCGACCTGCAGGAACTTATTGGTAAAGTAATAAAGGATTTTGAAGTGGAAGCAAAAGAAAGGGACTTGGATTTAATTTTTATTCCAACCAAAGAAAATATACCAAAAATTAATGGACAAGAAAAATATTTAGAAGAGGCATTTATCAATTTAATAAATAATGCTGTAAAGTATACCCCATCAGGAAAAATAACTAACGAGATAAGGATAGCCAGAACAAAAAAGGGACGTGCAAAAATTGAAATAAGTATAGAAAACAACAAAGATAATAAAGGTGTTCTTATAAAAATAAAAGACAATGGGATCGGCATTCCAGTCGAAGCCGCACCAAATTTATTTAAAAGGTTTTCAAGGGCTAAAAATGCTGTTAATATGTACACAGATGGAACTGGACTAGGCCTATATATAGTCAAAGAAATCGTAGAGGGGCACGGAGGGAAGGTTTGGTTCGAGAGTGAATTAAATAAGGGAACGACATTTTTTGTAGATCTACCGATAGTGACAAAAGAACTAAATATTAAGAAGAGAATTTTAAGCAAGGATAGTTAAATGTAAAAATATGACAAAGGTTTTGCTCATAGAAGATGATCCTATTCAAATAATGATTTTAGGAACTAAAATGAAAATTGAAGGCATACTTTGTATTGTAGCAAGAAATGGAAAAGAGGCACTAATAGCAGCGACGTCTGAAAAACCAGATATTATTCTTTCCGATATTCTTCTAGGAGCTGAAAATGGATTAGATATTGTAGAAAAAATTAAGAAAAATAAAAAAACAAAAGATATCCCTATTATAATTTTTACGAATTATGCGGACAAGAAGGCCATGGAGCGAGCGGAAAGTATTGGAGTGGTGGAATATATTATCAAATCGGGAGTGACACCTAAAAAAATAATAGAAAAAATTAGGGGATATAACTAAAATAGTAATAAAAAAGACCGAATAGTTCGGTTTTTTTGTTCTAAAACAAAGAGGTAAAGTATTGACAATAATATAAAATATGTTATTATTAATCACAGAAACTTGATTTATAGGAGAGTGTTGAAAACGCTATATTTTTTGGCTCCAATCTTATACGCGGCCGCAAATCTGGCCGATAAAATCCTCGTAACAGGAGACGACGAGGATACCGATCCAGGAGCGCTTTTGGCACTCTCTGGATTGTTTGCAGGAGTATTCGCCATTTTTTTCGGCCTGTATATTGTATATACAGGGCGACCACTTGGCGATATCGCGGACATCATGATGCTGACAGCGGTAGGTGCCATCTATTACAGTGCCATTTGGATATACTTGGCAATGTTAAAAGAAGACGAAACTTCAAACGTCACCGCATGGTTTCAAGTAATTCCATTATTTGGAATTCTTGGGGCCTTTCTGGTACTAGGAGAAGCACCCACTGCACTTCAAGTGATTGCCGTTCCTTTGATAGTGATAGGAGGCTTTATGCTTTCCTATCAAAAGGGAAAAACAAACAAAACTATTGTCTTTTGGATGATAGTTTCAGCAGGGTTAGTCGCCTTATACGACATCTCGTTTGCCCAGTACGGGAGGAATATTGACGAATTCAGTGCAATATTCTTTATGTTACTTGGTAAGACAATTACAGGATTCGTATTCTTGGCAATCGACAAGAAGGCACAAAGAGGGTTTATGATTGGTGTAAGAACCAGAATCAAAACCCAATTCGTGTCGGAGTCAGTCAATACGCTGGCTGATATTTCCTTGTATGCCAGTCTTTTATTCTATCCGGTATTACTGGTCCAAGGAATAAGCGCCCTTCAGCCAATGTGCGTGCTGATTGGAGCAATTATCCTTGGGCGGTGGTATCCACAGGTAAAAGAGGATGCTGAAGGCACGAGCCTTCATTGGAAATTAATCAGCTTGGTACTGATGATAGCGGGAGGAATATTCCTCTCATAGCCATATTTAAGATTAAATATGGTTCTTTTTTTATTTACATTTTGGGTCCGAACATTTTGTTTTCTTTCCTTTTTCAACCATCAATGCTTCACACTTCGGACATTTCTCATTGATTGGTTTGTCCCATAGGGCAAAGTCGCAGTCAGGCCAATTAGGACAGCCATAAAATATCTTTCCTTTTTTGGTTCTTTTTTGTACTATTTCGGCTTGTCCGCATTTTGGACAAGTAATGCCAGTTTTTTGTGCAGGACTTTTTTCAACCGATTCAATATGTTTACAGTCAGGGTATCCAGGACAAGCCAAGAATTTTCCAAACCTACCCATCTTGGTTATTAGATTTTTTCCACATTTCGGACAAACCTTATCCGATATTTCGTCGGGTATTTCGGTACGCTTCACTTCATCATATTTTTTGAGTAAATTTGCTTCAAATGGATCATAAAATCCGCGCAAGGTATCTATCCATTCTCTTTTACCTCTGGCTATCTGATCCAAGTCTTTTTCCATCTTTGCAGTGAATTTTATATCAACAATATTTGGAAAATGCTCAATCAATAAATCAACCACAGCAAATCCGATTTCAGTTGGAAAAAATCTTTTGTCCTCATTCTTATTCGTATAATTTCTATCTTGGATAGTAGAAATAATCGAAGCATAAGTAGCAGGTCTTCCAATTTCGTTTTCCTCCATCTCTTTAATCAGCGATGCTTCGTTATATCTGGCTGGTGGTTGAGTGAAATGTTGGTCAGTATTTATCTTTATTAAATCCGGCTTATCTCCTTCCTTTAGGTCGGGAATATTTCTTTCAGTTGATTTTATCGGATACACTTTTAAAAATCCTTCAAATTTCAAATGTAATCCGCTTGCCTGAAGAGTGTAATCATTTTCAGTTTCAATTATGGCTTTGGTTGAAGCAAAGATAGCATCTTTCATTTGACAAGCAACAAATCTTGTCCAAATTAATTTGTAAAGTTTTTTCTGTTTTTCGTCTCCAGTAAATTTGTCAGGGGTTAGTTCCACATTTGTTGGTCTTATAGCCTCATGTGCTTCTTGAGCCCTTCCTTTGGTTTTGAATCGTCTTGGGGCGGCAGAGTAATCAACCCCAAAAGTTGATTCTATATATGCTTTTGCACCTGCAAGTGATTGCTCGGATAGATTTAGCGAGTCTGTTCTGTGATAGGTAATAGTACCTTTTTCATATAATCCCTGAGCAACCGACATTGTAAATTTTGATGGATATCCAAGTTTCTTTGATGCTTCTTGTTGTAGCGTTGATGTTGTAAAAGGAGGCAAGGCATGACGAAGGAGGTCTTTATTTTCAATTTTGGACACAGTATATTTTGCCTGTTCTAGTTCTGTTTTTATTTTTTCAGCCCCTTCGTTTGTTTTTATTTCTAGCTTTTCAATTGCTTTATCTTTGTATTTTATCAAATCAGCAACAAAGTTTTCTTCCTTTTGTTTTAGGTCGGCCGAAACACTCCAATATTCTTCGGGAATAAACTTTTGGATTTCTCTCTCT